>NZ_JBSGTG010000006.1:0-213713 GCF_053607285.1 Streptomyces sp. NPDC055140
CAGGCCGCCGGACTGGCGGCATCGGCCTGCGGAGCGAAGGTAAGACCAGAACCCGTTCTGGCCCAACGCGAAGAAACAGGAAGCCACGGAATCCCCGCAGGAAGCCGTGCCGCCTAGCGGCACAGCAACCCGCGGGACGGCCAGAATCCCCGGGCTTCAGCCCGAGGAGCATGTCAAGCGGCTTCCACCACGTCCGCCGGGTTAGCGAACTGTGTGCGGTACAGCTCCGCGTACCGGCCCTCCTCGGCGAGGAGCGTCTCGTGGGTGCCGCGCTCCACGATGTGGCCGTCCTCGACCACCAGGATCTGGTCGGCCGACCTGATCGTGGACAGGCGGTGGGCGATCACGACGGCGGTTCGGCCTTCGAGCGCCTCCGCGAGCGCCTCCTGCACGGCCGCCTCGGACGTGTTGTCCAGGTGGGCGGTCGCCTCGTCGAGGATGACGACGCGCTGCCGGGCGAGGAGGAGACGGGCGATCGTCATGCGCTGGCGTTCGCCGCCGGAGAGGCGGTAGCCGCGCTCGCCGACGACGGTGTCGAGGCCGTCGGGCAGGGCGTGGACCAGGTCCTCCAGGCGGGAGCGGCGCAGGACGTCCCACAGGTCGTCCTCGCTCGCTCCGGGCCTGGCCAGGAGGAGGTTCGCGCGGACGCTGTCGTGGAAGAGATGGCCGTCCTGGGTGACCATGCCGAGGGTCTCGCGCAGGGATACGGCGGTCAGGTCGCGGACGTCGACCCCGCCGATGCGTACGGCGCCCTCGTCGGTGTCGTAGAGGCGGGGCATGAGCTGAGCGACGGTCGACTTGCCGGCGCCGGAGGTACCGACGAGGGCGACGGTCTGGCCGGGTTCGGCGCGGAACGAGATGCCGTGCAGGACCTCGGCGCCCCCGCGGGTGTCGAGCGAGGCGACCTCTTCGAGGGAGGCGAGGGAGACCTTGTCGGCGGACGGGTAGCCGAAGCGGACGTCCTCGAACTCCACGGCGACGGGTCCCTCGGGCACCTCTCGGGCGTCCGGCTTCTCGTCGATCAGCGGCTTGAGGTCGAGCACCTCGAAGACGCGCTCGAAGCTGACAAGGGCGCTCATGACCTCGACGCGGGCCCCGGCCAGGGAGGTCAGCGGCGCGTAGAGGCGGGTGAGGAGCAGGGCGAGGGAGACGACGGCGCCCGCGTCGAGAGTGCCCTCGATGGCGAAGTAGCCGCCCAGGCCGTAGACGAGCGCGAGAGCGAGGGCCGAGACGAGGGTGAGCGCGGTGATGAACGCGGACTGCGCCATGGCCGTGCGGACGCCGATGTCCCGGACGCGGCGGGCGCGGGCGGCGAACTCGGCGGATTCGTCCCCGGGCCGGCCGAACAGCTTGATCAGGGTGGCTCCGGGCGCCGAGAACCGCTCGGTCATCCGGGTTCCCATGGCCGCGTTGTGCGCAGCCGCCTCGCGCTGGAGCCGGGCCATCCGCGTACCCATGCGCCGCGCGGGCACCACGAACACCGGCAGGAGCACCAGCGCGAGGAGCGTGATCTGCCAGGACAGCGTGAGCATGACGGCGAGGGTGAGGAGCAGGGTCACGACATTGCCGACCACGCCGGAGAGCGTGTTGCTGAACGCTCTCTGCGCGCCGATCACATCGTTGTTGAGGCGGCTCACGAGGGCGCCGGTGCGGGTCCTCGTGAAGAAGGCGACGGGCATGCGCTGCACGTGGTCGAAGACCGCGGTGCGCAGGTCGAGGATCAGGCCCTCGCCGAGGTTGGCCGAGAGCCAGCGGGCGACGATGCCGAGGCCCGCCTCCGCGACGGCGATCACCGCGATGAGGAGGGCGAGGCGGATGACGGTGCTCTCGTCCTTGCCGGCGACGATGGTGTTGACGACGTGCCCCGCGAGGACCGGGGTCGCCACGGCGGTCAGCGCGGTGACCACGCTCAGGACGACGAACTGGGCGATCCGGCGCCGGTGCGGACGCGCGAAGGCGGCGATGCGGCGCAGGGTTGCGGGGGCGAAAGGTCGGGTGTCCTGCTGGGCGTTCATGACGCTGTGCAGCTGCGTCCACGCCGTGGTCTCCATGCTCATGAAGTAGACGGTAAGACCTTAAGCAAAGTTGAGGTCAACACGGATGCTTCATTTCGAGGTCCGTGGGCCTCTGGGAGGGGCGCGGTCGACGTGCCACGCTGAACGTCACTCAATGACGATCACTTAGGAGGACCCGGGATGCCGGTCCGCGTCGAGCGCCGAGGGCATGTCACCACCGTCGTACTGTCCCGCCCCGAGGTCCGCAACGCGGTCGACGGGCCCACGGCCGCCGAACTGGCCTCCGCTTTCAAGGAGTTCGACGCCGACGAATCCGCCCGCGTAGCGGTGCTCTGGGGCGAGGGAGGCACGTTCTGCGCCGGCGCCGACCTCAAGGCCATCGGTACGGAGCGCGGCAACCGGGTCACCGAGGAGGGCGACGGGCCGATGGGCCCGACCCGCCTGCGGCTGTCCAAGCCGGTGATCGCCGCCGTGAGCGGGCACGCGGTGGCCGGCGGTCTCGAACTGGCGCTCTGGTGCGACCTGCGGGTCGCCGAGGAGGACGCCGTCTTCGGGGTGTTCTGCCGGCGCTGGGGCGTGCCCCTCATCGACGGCGGCACGGTGCGGCTGCCGCGACTCATCGGCGAGAGCCGCGCCATGGACCTGATCCTGACGGGCCGCCCGGTGCCCGCCCCGGAGGCGTACGCGATGGGGCTCGCCAACCGGCTCGTGCCGCCCGGCCGGTCGCGGGCCGAGGCGGAGGAGCTCGCGGAGCAGATCGCGGGCTTCCCGCAGGCCTGTATGCGCGGCGACCGCGCCTCCGTTCTGGACCAGGCGGGTCAGGGCGAGGAGGCGG
Organism: Streptomyces sp. NPDC055140; assembly: GCF_053607285.1. Lineage (NCBI taxonomy): Bacteria > Bacillati > Actinomycetota > Actinomycetes > Kitasatosporales > Streptomycetaceae > Streptomyces > Streptomyces sp. NPDC055140. The sequence goes on from NZ_JBSGTG010000006.1 coordinate 2,851, forward strand.
CCATGGCGGGTGAACTGCGGTACGGGACGGCCGTGCTGGAGGAGAGCCTGAAAGGGGCCGCGCGGTTCGCTTCGGGGGCGGGGCGGCACGGGTCGTTCACCGACACGTGACCCGGAGCCGCGCCCGCCCCCGGCGAACGGTCAGTCGGAGGTGTGCAGCGGCACCGTCAGCTGCTTCAGCCAGGTGCCGGTGGTGAAGTCGCGCGCCTTGATGACGACCGAGTGGGGGCCCACCTCGACCTGGAGGCCCTGGTTGAAGGCGCCGCCGAGCGAGACCTCGCCGCCCTTGCCGTCGTCCATCCAGCCGACCTGTACGGCGGCGGTGTTGACGACGGTGAACCCTTCGAGGTTGCCGGTGCCGGGGACGACGCGGCGCACCACCCAGTCGGACAGGTTGAGGTCCCAGTGCGTGTGCCCGGAGAACAGGAACACGTCCTTGTGGCGGCCCAGGATCGACAGGAGCCGGTCGGGCTGGAGGTAGTCACTCATGTAGAGCTTGTTGTGCGTGCCCGACACGGTGTTGGGCAGCGGGTGGTGGGTCAGGACCATGACGGGACGGCGGCGGCGCGCCCAGTGGGCGAGCCGGTCCTCGAGCCACGCGAACTGCTCGTCGCTGATCCACACCTCGTCCCACAGCTTCGCGTCGTGGTAATGGGAGTAGCGCTCGGTGCCGAGGCTGAGGACCGGCACGCCGCCGAACGAGGTCTCCGAGTAGACCTTGCCCCGCTCCGCGAACGTGTAGAAGCTGCGGAAGAGGGAGTCCTCGGTGGTGCCGTTGGGCCAGGTCGCCTGGGCGAGGGTGTTCGGGTCGCTGTACTTCGGCACGTAGAACTCGTGGTTGCCGATCGCCCACGCCACGTCCTTGGGGTGCGGGTGCTTGTCCAGTGTCTGGCGGACGGCCGCGTACTCGAAGTCGTAGCCGCGCGGGGTGATGTCGCCGGCTATGCCGAGGCCTGCGCTGCGGGGGTTGACCGAGTGCAGGTCGTCGAGCGCCTTGCCGAAGTCCGTCAGGTCGCCCTGGATGTCGCTGATGATGTTGAACCGCACGGTCCCGCCGTCGCCGTGGCGCTGGGCCGCGGGCTCGGCGGCGGGTGCTGCGTCGGCCGCGGGCGCGGAGACCAGGGAGCCGGTCGCGGCGAGCGCGCCGCCCGCGAGCGTCGCGCGCCCCGTCGTGGCCATGAACGATCTGCGATCCATCGGTGTTTCCTCCAAAGCGACTGCCCCCGTGTACGGGTGGTTGGTCGCCCCGAGCGTTACGGGTCGCGATGGCCTGACGACATACCGGAGGTGACCGACGCCTTAAGACTGGTCTAGCCCAGTTACCTTTTCGAGATATGACCGCGGTCAACGTGCCCCGCTGCCCTTCAGCCCAGTTCGAGGGTGGTGACGCCGAAGACCCTTTCCTGGGCGAACGGCCGGACGGGGCCGGTGTACATGCGGGCCGTGGCGAACCCGGGGGTCAGGCCGTACGCCTCGGCGAGTGCCACGCCGGCCGGGTTGGATTCGGGCACGTCCACGGCGACAGGGACCCGGCCGACCGCGGCGAGCAGGGCGTCGAACAGCGCGCGGGCGACCTGCGGGGTGTCCGCGAACAGCGGTCCGACGCGGAAGGTCTCGCGGCCCGGGCGGATGACGCCGTAGCCGGTGACGCGGCCGTCGACGACGCGGGCGAGCGCGCGATGCCCGTCACCGGCGAGCCAGGAGGCGAGGAAGCGGGGGCGTTCCGCGGGGTAACAGGAACTGTCGTACAGGGCGATGGACTTGAGGCCGCCCGCCTCGGCGACGGGGACGACGGTGCCGGGTGCGGGGTCGACCTCGGCCGGGTGCGGGGTCTGCGGTACGCCTGCATAGCGGACGGTCGTGTGCGCCAGTTCGAAGCCGGACTTGCGGTAGTTGTCCTGCTGGGCGGGGACGCCGTCGAGGCCGACCGTCCTGCTGCCCGCGTGCGCGAGACCCGCCTTCCAGGTGGCGATGCCATAGCCGCGGCCGCGCAGGTCGGGCCGTACGAGGTAGAAGCCGAGGAAGGCGTAGTCGTCGTCGTAGTTGACCACGGAGATCGCGGAGGCCGGCTCGCCGTCGACCCGGCCGATGAAGAAGCCGTCGGGATCCTGGGCGAAGAAGCTGCGGGCGTCGGCGAGGCCCGGGTTCCAGCCCTCGTCCGCGGCCCAGCCACTGATGACGCCCCAGTCGTCGAGCGTGGCCCGGGTGATGTCGAGCCGCTCGGGCACCTCGGGGGTGCCGGCGGTCCGGTGGTTGCCGGAGGTGTGGGGGTCCGGTCGCGTCATCGTCGCCTCTCCGTTCCTGCGCGGCGCGCCCCTGGCCCGCCGCCCTTGATCCATGCCGGGCCCATCCTTCCCGATCACCTCCCTCCGCCGCGACCACTGAGGCACGATGATCGGACACCTGGCCGAACTGAGTCTTTTCACAAGGGAGTTGCCGCATGGGGGAGATCACGCCGTCGCCCATCGACCGGATCGACACCAGCAAACCGCATCCCGCACGGGTCTACGACTGGTTCCTGGGCGGCAAGGACAACTATCCGGTCGACGAGGAGCTCGGCCGGCAGATCGTGGCCCTCGAACCGCAGGCCAAGTACGCGGCCCAGCACAACCGTTGGTTCATGCAGCGCGCCACACGGCATCTCGCCGGGGCGGCCGGGGCGCGCCAGTTCCTGGACATCGGCAGCGGCATCCCCACGGAGCCCAATCTCCACCGCATCGCCCAGGGCGCCGCGCCCGACGCCCGTGTGGTGTACGTGGACAACGACCCGATCGTGCTCGCCCACGCGGGGGCGCTCCTGCGCGGCACCCCGGAGGGCCGCACCGAGTACCTCTCGGCGGACGTGCGGGAACCGGAGAAGATCCTTGAACTCTCAGCAGACATCCTGGAGTTCGATCGCCCGGTGACGCTGTCACTCATCGCGCTGCTCCATTTCATCCCGGACTCGGACGGCGCCCAGGACCTCGTGCGCACCCTGGTGGACGCGCTGCCGTCGGGGAGTCATCTGGTCCTGTCGCAGCTCGCCGGGGACTTCGATCCGGAGCGGACGCGGGAGGCCGTGGCGATGTACGCGGCGGGCGGGGTGACGCTCGTGCCGCGCTCGCGCGAGGAGATGGGCCGCTTCTTCGACGGGCTCGACCTGCTGGAACCCGGGATCGTGTGGCTGCCGGACTGGCATGCGGAGCTCGGCGTGGACGAGGTCAGGAACGGTTCGCCGGTGCCGCTGTACGCGGGGGTGGCGCGCAAGCCGTAACTCTCAGCCGCACCCCCAAATCTTTATGGTCATCTTGACTATATTCATGGTGCGCCATATCGTCGTCATGACGAAAACGACCAGGGGGTTCCCGTCATGGCCGACATCAAGCGACGCTTCGGACTGCACCACCTGCGCTCCGCACCTACCGCCCACATCCGCCACCACAAGCGCGGCGCACTCGCCCACGACGGCACGGGCGTGAGCTTCTGGTTCCGGGCGCTGAGCGCGGCACTGTCCGAAGTGCCCGTCGACGACCGGGAGTTGGCGGTCACGTTCCACGCGCGGACCGCCGACTTCCAGGACGTCGCCGTGCAGGCCTCGGTGACGTACCGGATCAGCGACCCCGCGCTCGCCGCCGCCCGGCTCGACTTCTCACTCGACCCGGACACCGGCGCCTGGCGCGGCACACCCCTGGAGCAGCTGTCCGCGCTGCTCACGGAGACGGCGCAGCAGCACGCGCTGGACGTCCTGGCGCGCACCCCGCTCGCGGAGGCCCTCGCCGACGGTGTGACGGCGGTGCGCGAACGGGTCGCGGCGGGCCTCGCCGCCGAGCCCCGGCTGCCCGCCACCGGCGTGGAGGTCGTCACCGTACGCGTCGTGGCGCTGCGCCCCGAGCCCGAGGTGGAGCGGGCGCTGCGCACGCCGGCCAGGGAGCGGATCCAGCAGGAGGCGGACCGGGCGACGTACGAGCGGCGCGCGGTGGCGGTCGAGCGGGAGCGCGCCATCGCCGAGAACGAGCTGGGCAGCCGCATCGAACTGGCCCGGCAGGAGGAGCAGTTGGTGGAGCAGCGCGGCACGAACGCGCGCCGCGAGGCCGAGGAGAACGCGGCGGCGGACGCGGTACGCGCCGAGGCGGAGGCCGCGCGGGCGGTGCGCCTGGCCGGCGGCGAGGCGGAGGCGGCGCGCGCGGTCGGCGAGGCGCGGGCGCATGCGCAGGAGGCGTGGCTGCGGGTCCACTCCGAGGTCGACGCCGCGACCCTGCACGCCCTCGCCGCCACGCAACTGGCACAGAACGTGCCGCGGATCGAGAACCTGACCCTCTCCCCCGACGTTCTCACGGGCCTGCTCGCCCGGCTCGGCCACGACCGGGGTGAGCGACCGTGACGCTCGCCCCGCGCGCGGTACTCGTCCACCGGACCACGGAGTACGAGGAGTTGCTGGCCCGGCACGGCACACACGGCCAGGCGGCCTTCTTCCTCTCCTCGCGCGGGCGCTCCGTCGAGTAGGTGGCCGAGCGCCATCACCGTACGGCGCGAGCCCTCGCGGAGGTCGCGGCGGCCGTGCCGCTGTCGTGGCGCAGGACCCGTCTCGAGCGGGCGGATCTGGACCGGTTCCTGTTCGGCCCGGAGGACGTGGTGATCGTCGTCGGGCAGGACGGTCTGGTCGCGAACGCGGCCAAGTATCTGTCGGGCCAGCCGGTCGTCGGCATCGACGCGGATCCGGGGCGCAATCCGGGGGTTCTGGTGCGGCACCGAGTGGCCGACGCGGCGAAGCTGCTGCCGGCGGCCGTTTCCGACCGGGCTTCCGCCGACGAACTCACCATGGTGGAGGCGGTCGCCGACGACACACAGCGGTTGCTCGCGCTCAACGAGATCTACCTCGGTCCGCCGTCGCACCAGACGGCGCGCTACCGGATCGGCCCCGACGACGACACACGCGCGCCCGAGGCCCAGGCCTCCTCAGGCGTCCTGGTCGGCACCGGGACCGGCGCCACCGGCTGGCTGCGTTCACTGTGGCAACAGCACGCGAGCACGCTGCAGCTGCCGGGCCCGGCGGAGCCCCGGCTGCTCTGGTTCGTGCGGGAGGCCTGGCCCTCCCCCGCCACCGGAACGTCCCAGGTGGAGGGCTCCCTCGGCCCCGCCGACCGTCTGCGCGTCACGGTCGAGTCCGACCGCCTGGTGGCCTTCGGCGACGGCGTGGAGAGCGACGCACTGGAACTGACCTGGGGTCAGACGGTACGCGTGGGACGGGCCCGGGAACGGCTGCGGCTGGTGGCCTGACCGGCACCCCGGCGACTACTCCGGCGGCGTCGGGGTGTCGTGGCTGTGGTACATCGCCTGGATGTCGAGCTCCAGCTTCACCGTGGGTCCGACGACCGCGATGCCCCGGGCCAGCATGCTCCGCCAGTCCAGCGTGTAGTCCTCCCGGTGGAGTTCGGCCGTGGCGAGGGCCGCGCAGCGCAGCTCCTCCGCGTAACCGCCGTTGACCATGCCGAGATAGCCGGTGTCCAGCTCCACCGTACGGCTGACGCCGTGCATGGTGAGCGCGCCCTGGATCGTCCACTTGGTGCCGCCGCGGTACAGGAAGCGGTCGGAGGAGAAGTGGATGTACGGGTAGCGCTCGACATCGAGGAAGTCGGCCGAACGCAGGTGGTTGTCACGGGTCTTGTTGCCCGTCGTGATGCTCGCCGCCTCGATCCGCACCTCGACTCGCGAGTCCGCCATGTCGTTCGCGACCTGGATGCCGCCGTCGAAGCGGGTGAACCGGCCGTGGACGTGCGCCATGCCGACATGCTTGGCGATGAACCGGATCGCGGTGTGTGGCGGGTCGAACAGCCAGGTGCCGGGCTGCGGCAGCTCCGGCGGGCGCCCCATGTGCAGCTGCACCGAGGTCAGCGGGAGCGTCTCACCGGCGACGACGTCGACCGTCTGCTGGTGGGGCTGGAGTCCGTCGGCCGCGATCATGACGCTGTACCGGCCGGGCGGCAGCGTGAGGAAGACGAGGCCGTACGGGTCGCTGACCACCTTCGCCACGACGCGGCCGTTGCCGACCCGCGTCACCGTGACGTCCGCCCCCGACATCGGCTGCCCCATGGGGTCGGCCACCTCGCAGTGGAAGGCGCCGGCGCCGTGCGGCACGGGGTGCACCAGTCCTGCCCCGCGCGGGTCACGTCCGGACCGGCTCCTCCTGAACAGCGCGAGGGGCATGCAGATCACCTTCCGACTCGGCCGCAGAATGTCCGCAGCGGGCTCGTACATACGATCCCATGTCCGCGATCTCCGCTGATCAAGGGCGCTAAGGGTTACCGGCGGCAACTGCGTGGCGAATACACGGGAATCCGACATTCCACCGCGGAGGCGTGTCAGATTCCACAGTTCCCTCACCCTTCACCCACTGCTCGACCATGCCCCTGCTCCCCCCGTCGCGGCGCGGGAAGGGCCAGGACGGGCCAGGTTGGACCACTGAGACGCAGCGCCACTTCCGCGCCATATGTCTGCCGATTACGGGTCAACCGTTGACTCGCCCGATCGCGCTCTGACAGATTCTCGACGCCATGAATGCGTCAGAGCCCGACCTCTCCGCCAGGTGGAAACGGTTCGCCGAAGCACACTGGGGCAGGGAGCCTGCCGCGGTTCCGTTCGCCCCGGGCCTCGGGCCGGAGCAGGTGTACGGGGTCGTCGCCGCCGCCTGCGCACCGCCCGCCGAGGACGCGGCCGGCGTCCGCTTCGCCACCGCGACGCAGGGCCGATTACGCGACGCGGGCGCGCTGCTGCCCGGCCGTGACGACCCCGGCCCGGACGCGTACCGTGACCGACTGGCCCGTCAACTCACCGTGTCCGGCTGGCTGTTGAGTGTGCACCAACCGCTGTGGCGGGACTTCGGGCTCTGGGCTCATGTGCGCGAACTCGTCTCCGGGCTGTGGCGGGCGGTGGGCTGGCCCGCCCTGCCGGTGACCGCCGAACTCGCCCTCGGAGAGCACTGCACCGGCCGCGACGCCCCCGCCCCGCGCCCCGGCTCGTTCGCGCTCACGTGGGTACTCGCAGGCGCCATGACGGTCAGGCTCTGGCCCGAGCACACCGGCACCGAGTATCAACTCGCCGCCGGGGTTGGGGACTTGTTGTACTGGCCCGCCGGGTGCCGCCACCTCGATCACTACCTCGACCGCTGCACCACGCTACGAATCGTCGTCCCCGCTCGCCGTGCCGCCGCCCTCACCCACGTACGGGGACTTCTGGCGGACCGTATGCAGGGGAACCCCGTCTACGCGGGTGCCCCCGGCGTCCTGCCGTTCCCTCCCCCGGCGGGCCCGGACGGCGAGATCGGCGCGGCGGGGCCGGTCGCCGGCACCGCGCGGCTGTTCGCCGGGCTCGCCGCCGGCCCGGGGACGGCCAGGGAGTTGCGCGTGTCCTGGGCGGCCCGCAGATCGGCGGCGGGGCTCGAACCGGTGCCTCCGCCACGACCGGCCGTACCCCTCGAGCCAGGAGTGCGCGTACGGGCCTCGGCCGAGCTCTTCCGAATTCCGGACGGCCGAGGACGCGCCGTGTGGGCCGCGAACGGGCACACCCTGGCGGTCGAGGGGACCGGACCCGAACGCGTCAGATACCGGCTGCGGTCCGGAGTGGCGCTCACCATAAGGGAGTTGGGCCGCGGCTCGCGGATGCCCGCGGAGACACTGATCCCGCTCCTGTCCGACCTGCATCGCATTCGCGCCATCGAACTGGTGGACGGAGACGGGGCGGCATGAGGGAGGATCCCCGCGTCACCGAGCCCGCGAGCAGCGACGCCGAGCCCGCGAGCAGCCCCGTCGCCCCCGTCGAGCAAAGGCAGCTGGTCCGGCTCGACCAGCTCGACTGGCGGGAATTCGGCGAGCGGTACTGGGACCGGCACCCCGTGCTGTTCAAGTCGGTCGCGCCCGCCCCCTTCGACGCGCACGAGGTGTTCGAGACCGCTGTCGCCGCGGCCCACCGCGGGGGTCCTTTCGCCGTGCCGCCCTACGCAGGATTCGCGGTCGGCTGCGAGCCCCAGCCCGACCCCGGCGACTTCCTGCCGCAGCCGAGGGACGGCTCGTTCGCGGGCTACCACCAGCGGCTCGTCCGGCAGCTCTCCGGCGAGCCGTACTCCCTGTCCCTTCAGGCGTTTCACGCGTTCCACCATCCGTTGTGGGCGCGCGAGCGCGCCTTCTACGCCGGGCTTTGGGCGCAGGTGGGGCAGCCCGCACAGAGCGCCCTCACGACGCTGGTCCACGGCACGTACGAGCTGCCGATCGCCGAGGCGCTGCCCGGTCAGCGCGTCGCGACGTTCCTGTTCGTGCTGGGCGGGCGGCAGCGGATGCGGTTCGATGCGGCGGACCGGTGCGCGTCCTTCACCGTCGAGGCCGATCCGGGCGACCTGTTGTACTGGCCGTCGCATCTCTGCCCCGTCGCCGAGCCCTACGCCGGTTGGGCGTCGACGGGCGTGCGCGTGAGCGTCGTACGGGAGGGACGGCAGGCGGCGGCCGAACTGTACGACCTGCTGCACGACGTGACGCCCGAGACGCTGCTCACGCCGGACCCGGATCCCGCGGGCGCCGGGCCGTCCGGCGAGGAGGGCCTGCTCGTGCCCGACACCGAGGCGGGGTCGGAGCTGCCCGCACCCCTGGAGCGTGCCCTCGCGCACTTCCGTTCGGCGGGCGCGCGCGGGCCGCTGGAGGAGCGGATCGCCCGGCAGTCCCTGCGGCACTGGACGGCCGGGGGTTTCCGGCCCGTGCCGCCGCCGGCGCCGCGCGGCAGGTTCGGCGACGACGACGTCGTGCGCGCCACGGAGCGCGTGCTGTGGACCGAGGCCGCCGGGCGGCGGCTGTACTCCGCGTGCGGCCATGTGGCGGCCACGGAACTGCCTGCCGCCGACCTGGCCGCCGTACTGCGGGTCCTCAACTCCGGACGACCGCTGCTCGTCAGTGAACTCACCCCAGCAGCAAGGGTGTTGCTGGCAGAACTTACGGCGTTCCGCGCGCTGGAGCGGCTCTGAGGACCCGCCGGTCCGTCATCGCCGTCACTGTCCCGGCGCCGGGATCGCCAGGTACTTGTACTCCAGGAACTCGTCGATGCCGACCCGGCCTCCCTCCCGGCCGATGCCCGACTGCTTGACGCCGCCGAAGGGGGCCGCCGGGTTGGAGACGAGGCCGGTGTTGAGGCCGACCATGCCCGTCTCCAGGCGTTCCCCGACGCGCAGCGCCCGGTCGAGGTCGCGGGTGAAGAGGTAGCTGACGAGGCCCCATTCGGTGTCGTTGGCGGCGCGTACCACCTCGTCCTCGTCGTCGAACGTGAACAGGGCGGCGACGGGTCCGAAGATCTCGGTCCCGGTGAGACCGGCGTCGCGCGGCACCCGCACGAGGACGGTCGGCGGGTAGAAGTAGCCTTCCCCGTCCGGGATTTCGCCGCCGGTGAGGACCTTCGCGCCGCGGTCCACCGCGTCGTGTACGAGCCGGTCGACCTTGTCACGGCCGGCGGCGTCGATGAGCGGCCCGACGTTCGTCCCGGGTTCGGTGCCGGGACCGACCGTGAGGGCGCTCATGCGCGCGGCGAGCCGGGAGGCGAACTCGTCGGCGACCGAGCTGTGCACGAAGATGCGGTTCGCGGCCGTGCACGCCTCTCCCATGTTGCGCATCTTCGCCACCATGGCGCCCTCGACGGCCGTGTCGAGGTCCGCGTCGTCGAAGACGATGAGCGGCGCGTTCCCGCCGAGCTCCATCGAGGTGCGGACAACGGTGTCGGCGCACTGGGCCAGGAGGATCCGGCCGACCTGGGTGGACCCGGTGAAGGACAGCTTGCGGACGATTCCGCCGCGCAGCAGCGGTTCGACGAGGGCGCCGGCGTCCGTGGTGGTGACGACGTTCAGGACGCCGTCGGGCAGGCCCGCCTCGGTGAGGATCCCGGCAAGGGTCAGGGTGCACAGGGGTGTCTGCGGCGCGGGCTTGAGGACCATGGTGCAGCCCGCGGCGACGGCCGGGCCGATCTTGCGGGTGCCCATGGCGAGCGGGAAGTTCCAGGGGGTGACGAGCAGACAGGGGCCGACGGGCCTGCGCATGATCAGGTGGCGGCTGCGGCCGTCGGGCGAGGGTGCGAATCCGCCCTCGATCCGTACGGCCTCCTCGGAGAACCAGCGGAAGAACTCTGCGGCGTACGCGACCTCGCCCCGCGCCTCCGCGAGGGGCTTGCCCATCTCCAGGGTCATCAGGAGGGCGAGGTCCTCGGTGCGGGCGATGATGATCTCGTAGGCGCGGCGCAGGATCTCGCTGCGGGCGCGGGGCGCGGTGGCGGCCCATGACTCCTGCGCGGCCGCGGCGGCCTCCGCGGCGCGCCGGCCGTCGTCGGGGCCGGCGTCGGCGACCTCGCACAGGCTCTCGCCGGTGGCCGGGTTGACGACGGAGAAGGTGCGGCCCCCGGCCGCGTCCTGGAGGCGGCCGCCGACGAGGAGCTGCTTGGGGACGTCCTCGACGACTCGGGGCGTGGGGTGGGTCGTTGTCATACCGGTTCCTCCATCGCTGGTCAGCGGGTCGCCGTCGCGGTCTCCACGGCCGCGGCCCAGGCCCGCAGGCCGTCGTCGATCTGCCCCTCGTCGACGACGAGCGCGGGGATCATCCGCACGACGTTGCCCCAGGGTCCGCAGAGCAGGAGCAGCAGTCCCTCGTCGGCGGCGGCCTGCTGGGCACGTACGGCGGTCGCCGCGTCGGGTTCCCCGTCGGGGGTGGTGAACTCGCTGGCGAGCATCAGGCCCAGTCCCCGTACGTCGCCGATCACCTCCGTCTTCGCGGCGACGTCCTCCAGGCCGGAGCGCAGGCGGGCGCCCATGGCGGCCGCGTTGGCGACGAGCCCTTCCTCCTCGACGACCTCCAGGGTGGCGACGGCGGCGGCGCAGGCGACGGCGTTGCCGCCGTAGGTGCCGCCCTGCGAGCCGGGCCGCGCCTTGTGCATCAGCGCCTCGGGGGCGGCGATCCCGGAGAGCGGGAAGCCGCTCGCGAGGCCCTTGGCGGTGATGAGGATGTCGGGGCGTACGCCGAAGTGGTCGTGGCCCCAGAAGCGTCCGGTGCGGCCGACGCCGGTCTGCACCTCGTCGAGGACCAGCAGGATGCCGTGGCGGTCGGCGCGCTCCCTGAGTCCTTGCAGGAAGGCGGAGTTGGCGGGGACGTAGCCGCCTTCGCCGAGGACGGGTTCGACGAGGATCGCGGCGGTGTCGTCCGGGTCGGAGACGGTCTGGAGGAGGTGGTCGAACTCGCGCAGCGCGAACCGCGTCGCGGTCTCCTCGTCCCAGCCGTAGTGGTAGGCGTTCGGGAAGGGCGTGATGGCGACGCCCGCCATCAGCGGTCCGAAGCCGGTACGGATCTTCGTACCGGACGTGGTGAGGGAGGCGGCGGCGACGGTACGGCCGTGGAAGCCGCCGTGCGCGACCACGATGTTGGGCCGGCCGGTGGCCTGCCGGGCGAGCCGCATGGCCGCTTCGACGGCCTCGCTGCCGGAGTTGGCGAAGAAGAGGCTGTCGAGTCCTTCGGGCAGAACGGATCCCAGCTTCTCGACGAGGCGCTGAAGGGGCCGGTGCAGGACGGTCGTGTACTGGCCGTGGATGAGGGTGGCCACCTGCTCCTGGGCGGCGGCGACCACGCGCGGATGGCAGTGGCCGGTGCTGGTGACGCCGATCCCGGCGGTGAAGTCCAGATAGCGGCGGCCGTCGGTGCCGTAGAGATGGACGCCTTCCCCGCGTTCGGCGACGACGGGGGTGGCCTGGCGCAGATGCTCGGACAGTCGCGTCATGCCTCCACCCTCAACGCTGAGCCGAAAGGACGTCAATGGGCCACCTGTGACGATCCGCCCCCTGGGGGCCCACGGGTCACCCGGATGGCCTCGACGACCGTCGGCTCGGTCACCCGTTGCAGGCCCGCCCATTCAATTCGCAGGAGTTCTGCGTAACCGGCCCAACCGGCAGGGTTCCCAAGGGAGTCGGGTTATGCAACAGTCCTGCGTAACCCGATGTGAGGGAGCGGATCGGCATGGCTGGGGCACGGGGGCATGACCTTGCGGCGTTGCGCGGGCTCAACACGGGTGTCGTGCTGCGGGCACTGCGCAAGGAGAGTCCGCAGACCGTCAGCCAGTTGACGGCAGCCACCGGGCTGTCGCGGCCCACGGTCGAGGCGCTGGTCGACGAACTCGTCTCGCAGGGCTGGATCGCCGAGACCGGCATTCCGCCCACCGGGCGCACCCCCGGCCGTCCGGCTCGTCGGCTGCGTTTCCGGTCCGAGGCCGGGCACGTCGTCGGTGTCGACATCGGGCTGCGCAAGATCGTACTGGTGCTCGCCCGGCTCGACGGCGAGGTCGTCGCGCGTGAACGGGACCACATCGCCGAGGAGTTGAGCGGCACGGAGCGTATCGAGCTGCTCCGCGGACGGCTGCGCCGCTTCCTCGCCGACCACGGTCTGCGCCCCGAGGCCGTCTGGGCCATCGCCATCGGCGTGCCCGGCATGGTCGACGACACAAGCCGGATCCGGTCGGTGATCGTCCCGGAGTGGACCGACCTGGATCTCGCGCGCCGCCTCGCCGACGACTTCCCGTGCCGGATCCTCGTCGAGAACGACGTGAATCTCGCGGTGCTCGCCGAGCACTGGCAGGGCGCGGCGACGCTCGCGGACGACGTGGCCTGCGTGCTCGTCGGGCGGCGCATCTCCTGCGGCCTGATGATCAACGGCAAGTTGCACCGCGGGCGCCGCGGCGGCGCGGGCGAGCTGGGCATCCTGCCCCAGCTCGGCCTGGACGCCGCAGAGAAGTGGCTGGCGTGGGACGGCGAGCGGCTCGCCGGCGAGTCCGAGACGGACGCCCTCGCGCGGGCCGTGCGGGCCGGGGACGCCGGCGCGCGCGCCGTACTCGACGGATATCTCGCCGGTGTCGCCCCGGGCATCGCCGCGCTCGTTCTCGCCCTGGACCCCGAACTCCTGGTCCTCTCCGGCGCGCTCGCCCCGGTCGGTGAGCCGCTCGGGCCCCTGCTCACGGAGCAGCTGCGACCGCTGACGCTGCACGTGCCGCGCATCGCGGTCAGCGCGCTCGGCCGTGAGGGCGTGGCCCTCGGCGCGGTACGCCGCGCGCTCGACGCTCTCGATCCCCATCTCCCGTACGGGCCAGGCTCGTTGCGCCCGTCCCCTGCCCCCTGACCTCTCCACCGTCCCCCCTCACCCTCCGGAGGCGCGTATGCGCAGGAGAACGCTTCTCGCCGGTGCGCTCGCGGCCACGCCCCTCGTGGCCGCGTGCGACAACGGCGGCGGGGCTTCCGGTTCCACCTCGTCGGGCGGCCGCGGCCGCACCACCATCTCGTACGGCATCTGGGACCAGGCCCAGCTCGCGGGCATGCAGCAGATCGTGAAGGCGTTCGAGGCCAAGAACCCCGGCATCTCCGTGGACATCCAGCTCACGCCCTGGTCCTCGTACCCGACGACGCTCAGGACGTCGAATGCGCGGTGGGACCGCGCCCGACGTGTTCTGGATGAACGCCGTGAACATCCAGCTCTACGCGGCGAACAGCGTCCTGGAGCCGCTCGGCCCGTACGCGGCCCGCGACCGCACCCCGCTCGACCGGCACCCCGAGACGCTCGTCAGGCTGTAATGCCGATCAGTGCCGGCCTGACGTCCCTGGAGGGCCAGTTCGAGACGAACTACCCGGTGATGATGGCGGGTTCGCTCATCGCGAGCCTCCCCATGATCGTCCTCTACCTCTTCCTCCAGCGGCACTTCGTGCAGGGCATCGCCCAGAGCGGCACGAAGGGCTGAGTCGCACGTGGGGCTGAGCCGCACACAGGCCCGAAACCCCCGTTTCCAGAAAGGAACAACATGACACGCCTCGATGTGGGTCTGATCGGCGCGGGCGGCATCGCCCGGGCCCATCTGCCCGCGTGGATCGAGCTGGGCGCGCGCGTCACCATCCTGTCCACGGACGGGAACGCGGAGAAACTCGCCGCGAAGTACGCCGAGTCCGGTGTGACGGCCACGCACAGCCTGGCCGGACTCCTGGACCGCTCCACCGTCGTCGACATCTGCACACCCACGTTCACGCACCGGGAGCTCGCTCTCGACGCGATCGCCGCCGGCAAGCACGTCATCTGCGAGAAGCCCCTCGCCCTCACCCCCTCCGAGGCCGCCGAGATGGCGGACGCGGCCGGGGCGGCGGGCGTCCTGCTGTTCCCCGCGCACGTGGTCCGTTACTTCCCCGCGTACGCGGCGATGGCCGAGTCCGTCGGCAAGGGCGCCATCGGGACCCCTGCGGTGCTGCGCTTCACCCGCTCGGGCGCCTACCCCGTGTGGGCGCCGTGGTTCTCCGACCCGGCCCTGTCCGGCGGCATCCTGATGGACCAGATGATCCACGACCTCGACTTCGCTCGCATGCTCGCGGGCGAGGTCGTACGCGTCCACGCCCGGCTCCGCGGCCGTCAGGAGCCGGGCGCGAAACCCGGTGACGTCGCGGTCGGCACGGCTGTCCTGACCCACGCGTCGGGCGCGATCAGCCACGTCCTCGGAGTATGGGGCCTGCCCGACCTCCAGTTCCGTACGACGTTCCGAGTCGCGGGGCCCGACGGGATCCTGGAGCACGACTCGACAGCCCTGCCCGGGTTCCGCATCCTCGCCCAGGGCACACGCCCGCCCGGCGAGGGCATTCCCGGCAGCCCGATGACGGAGAGCCCGTACCTGACGGAGCTTCGCGAGTTCGCCGGGGCGGTGGACGGCGGGCCCGCTCCCCGCGTGACCGCCCGCGACGGCGTCGAGGCGGTGCGGATCGCGGCAGCGGCGGCCACCTCGGCCCGTACGGGCGAGCCCGTGGAACTCAAGATCTCCGAGGAGGCGGCCCGATGAAGGTCGGAGTGCTGTCGTTCGCACATGTCCACGCGGGCGGGTTCGCCCGCCTGCTCGACGGGATGGCAGGCGTCGAGGTCCTGGCGGCCGACCCGGACACGGATCTGGCGGCGCCGGGCGAGGTCCGCGGCCGGGAGTTCGCCGACCGGCTCGGGGTGGCTTACGCGGACTCGTACGAGGAGCTGTTCGCCTGGGGCCCCGACAAGGTCGTCGTCTGCTCGGAGAACGTCCGCCACCGGCCCCTCGTGGAGCTGGCGGCGGCGCACGGCGTGGACGTGCTGTGCGAGAAGCCCTTGGCGACGACGGAGGAGGACGGCGCGGCGATGGTCGAGGCGTGCCGCGCCGCGGGTGTGCGGCTCGCGGTGGCGCACCCCGTCCGTTTCAGCCCGGCGTATACGGCGGTCCGCGCCGCCGTACGCTCCGGCACGGCCGGCGGTGTCCTCGCGGTGTCCGGCGCCAACAACGGATATCTGCCGGCCGCGCGGCGCCGCTGGTTCGCCGACCCCCAACTGGCGGGCGGCGGAGCCCTGATGGACCACACCGTGCACATCGCGGACCTCCTGGACGACCTGTTCGAGGCGTCCCCCGCGACCACCGTGTACGCACAGGTCAACAACGTGCTCCACGAGGGAGAGGTGGACGCGGACACCGCGGGGCTCGTCACGGTCGAGTACGCGAACGGCGCCGTCGTGACGATCGACTGCAGCTGGAGCCAGCCCCAGCACCATCCGGCCTGGGGCGGGTTGCAGATGCAGGTGATCGGCGACCGGGCGACCCTGGAGATGGATGCCTTCGGCCAGAAGGTCCACGGCTTCAGCGAGTCGTCCCGCGCGCCCTTCGAACTTCCCTACGGCGTCAACCTGGACGCCCTGATGCTCCACTCGTTCCTGTACGGGAGCGACGGCGGGACGAGCGTGACGGACGGCGAATCGGGGCTGCGCTCGCTGCGGATCGTGACGGCGGCGTACCGGTCGGCGCGGGAAGCGAGGGCGGTGCCGGTGCGGTGAGGTCCGGCGGCTTCTGCCATCGTGGCCGCATGAGTGAACTGGTGGACCGCGTGGACGAACAGGACCGCGTGCTCTGCGCCGTGGACCGGGGCGCCGCGATACGTGAGGGGTGGTTGCACCGGGTGGCGACGGTCGTGTGCCGGGACCCGGCGGGACGGATCCTCGTGCATCGCAGGGCCCCGCATGTCTCGCGGTTCCCGGGGCGGTACAACTGGCTGATCGGCGGGGGCGTCGACGCGGGCGAGTCGTACGAGGCCGCGGCCGCCCGCGAGCTCGCGGAGGAGCTCGGGGTCACGGCCCCGGTCCGCTTCGTCTTCAAGTACCTGTGCCGCGGGGAGATCAGCCCGTACTGGCTCGGGGTGCACGAGGTCACCGTCGACGGGCCGGTCGCGCCGCTTCCCTCCGAGATCGTCTGGCACGACTGGCTCACCGAGGCCGGCCTGACGAACGCGATGCGCCAGTACCCGTTCGTGTCGGACTCCCTGGAGGCGCACGCGCGGTACGTCGCGCTGGGCCGCGAGGGCGGGGCGGGGACGGCGCGCTGACGAGTGGGTGCGTGGCCGGGGAGTTGGCCTCGGCCGGGCGTCCACCCGTAGACGCAGGTGAGCGCCATCCCCCGCGCACGTGCGCCCGACGCGTGCGGCAGGATGTCCCGGCGCGTCGGTGCAGGCGCGGCAGCACCACTTACGGACAAGCAGGTAGCAAGGTGACGACACATCACATACGGCCGCTCCGGGCGGCGTACGACGACCTCGGTCACGGCGCGGGAGGCCGCCGGTGAACCGTGCGATGACTCCTGACGATCTGATAGTGGCCGGGATCGCGGTCGCCGCAGGGCTCGCGGCCGGTCTGCTCCTGCGCATGATGCTGCGCTGGCTGGGCGTGCGCGCGGACCGGACGCGCTGGGGCGGCGACGACGTCATCGTGGACGCGCTGCGCAGTCTCGTGCCGTGGGCCGCGGTCGCCGCCGGTGTCGCTGTGGCCGCCTCCGCGCTGCCGCTCACCACCCGGACCCGGCACAACGTCACCGTGACGCTGACGGCGCTGCTGATCCTCGTCGCCACGTTCACCGCGGGCCGGGTGATCTCCGGGCTCGTACGGTCGGTGGCGCAGTCGCGGTCCGCGGTCGCCGGGTCGGCCACCATCTTCGTGAACATCACGCGGGTCGTGGTGCTCGCGGTGGGCTTCCTCGTGGTCCTGCAGACCCTGGGCATCTCCATCGCCCCGCTCCTGACCGCCCTCGGCGTCGGCGGTCTCGCGGTGGCGCTCGCGCTCCAGGACACGCTCGCGAACCTCTTCGCGGGCGTGCACATCCTGGCCTCCAAGACCGTGCAGCCCGGCGACTACATCCGGCTCAGCAGCGCCGAGGAGGGCTACGTCGTCGACATCAACTGGCGCAACACCGTGGTGCGTCAGCTCTCCAACAACCTGGTCATCATCCCGAACGCCAAGCTCGCCTCCACCAACATGACCAACTACAGCCGCCCGGAGCAGCAGATGACGCTGCTCGTCCAGGTCGGCGTCGGCTACGACAGCGACCTGGAGCACGTCGAGCGGGTCACGGCCGAGGTCGTCGAGAGCGTCATGGTCGACATCACCGGCGCCGTCCCCGACCATGAACCGGCCATCCGCTTCCACACGTTCGGCGACTCCAGGATCAGCTTCACGGTGATCCTGGGCGTCGGCGAGTTCAGCGACCAGTACCGGATCAAGCACGAGTTCATCAAGCGCCTCCACGCCCGGTACCGGGACGAGGGCATCCGGATACCGGCGCCCACGCGGACGGTGGCCCTCCAGCAGGGAGCGGTGACCATTCCGCACCAGCGCGAGGCCGCACCGCCGATTCCGTAACGGCGACATGGTCAGGGGGAGCCGGTCCGTCCGGACAGCGGACCGGCTCCCCCACACGTGCTTCCGACCCCGCTGGGTCAGTCGCGCGCCACCGTCCCCGTGACCTTCAGGTTGCGGATCCGGCCGTTGTTGTCGAACGAGCCGAAGCCCACGCGGCCCGAGGAGAACACCGGGTCCGTGCCCGTGATGAGCGGCGTGCGGCTGCCGTCCATGTAGACGGCCGTCTCGCCGGTGTCCGCGCAGTGGGTGAGACGGACCTTGTGCCAGGCGGCGTCCTTGATGGCCGGGGGCGCGCCGTAGGTGCCGTTCCACTGGTCGTCGATGCGGAGCCGGTCCGCGTTGTTGACCGTGAACAGGCCGTTGTGCGGGTAGATGCTGTTGTCGCTGGACAGGTGCGCGTACTGGAACTGGGTGTCGGAGTTGTAGTCCCAGACGACGATGACGTCCCGGTTGGTGATGTCGACCGGGGTGTCGATGCGCACCTCGGCCTCGATCGTCACGTTCGAGTAGCGCGGGCCCGCGGTGAGGACGGCGTACTCGAAGGGGCGGCGCGGGCCGGGGCGGGAGACGCCCGGCTCGGTGAGGACCGTCTCGCGCCGGGTGAACTCCCACTTGGCGGGAGTGACCGGCGCCCAGTTGTCCGCGCCGGTGGTGTGCGTGGTGGGGGTGTTGCCCACCTTGCAGTCGGCGAAGGTGCGGGTGCCGGTGACCTTCCAGACCTTGCCGTTCGCCTTGGAGACGATGTACAGGTCACCGGCGAGGTCGGTGCCGAAGCGCAGGTCGACGCGCTGGTCCCCGGCGAGGTCGCGCATGGTGACCTTCTTGCCGGTGGCCTGGTCGAACAGCATCAGCGACTTGAGCGGCGCGAGGCCGGCGCCGCGGCGCATGTCGTGGGTGTCGGCCGCCAGGATCCGGCCGTCGACGAGGTCACCGAAGATGTACGTGCCGCGCAGCTCGGGCGCGTCCTTGCCGCGGTAGACGAAGCCTCCGGCGATCGCCCGGCCCACGTCGGAGCGGCAGTCCCAGCCCGCTCCGGGATCGTGGTCGTACGCGGCCACCGGGTAGGTGTAGCCGTACTTGGCGTCATCGGCGGGCAGCGGCGCGATGCGGGCGCACGGGTCGGTGGTCTTCTTGTCGAAGAGGAACGGGCCCTCGCGTTCGCTCCAGCCGAAGTTGTCGCCGGCCTTGACCTCGTAGACCGACTCGATGGCGTGCTCGCCTATGTGGCCGAGGTACATGCGGTGGCTGCCGCCGGTGTCCCAGCTGAAGCGGTGCGGGTCGCGCATGCCGACGGCGTAGATCTCACCGAGGGCGCCCGGTGTGGACACGAACGGATTGGTGGCCGGGATGCCGTACTTGCCGTTGGCGCTGTTGCGTCCCGCCGGATCGATGCGCAGGAGCTTGCCGTGCGGGAGCGCCATGTTCTGCGGTTCGCTGTTGCCGACGCCCTGGCCGCCGTCGCCGACGGCGAGGTAGAGCAGCCCGTAGTCCTTGTCGTGGGGCTTGGCGGTCGGGTTGAAGTCGATCTGCTGGATGCCGTGCACCTGGCCGGTGAAGCCGATGCGCAGGACCTCGCGGTGGGTGCCGTGGAAGACGGCGGCCTTCGGGTCGTCGGCGGTCCACTCGGTGATGACGCCGTGGTACGTGGTGGTGCCCGCCTGCTTGAAGTCGGGAGCCTGGGTGACCTGCGAGGCGAGTTCGGTGTGGATGGTGTAGAAGCGGCCGTTCTTCGCGAACTGCGGGTGGAACGCGGCGTATCCGAAGCCCTGGCCGAGGCCGCGGCCCGAGAAGAAGTTCGGGAAGGTGCCCTTCACGTCGAGGTACGGGTGCGGGGTGCCGCCGGTGTCCTTGCCGGCGGTGCCGGGGTCGGTGAGGTAGAGCGTCCCGTTGAGGTCCGGGGTCGCCATCCGGCCCGAACCGTCGGGGAGTTCGTTGATGGTGTTGATCCTGGCGTGCCGCATCAGACGCGGGTCCGTCGGGGCCGGGAGCGGCTCCGACTTGGGGAACTGCGCGTATTCGGTGAGGACCAGGCCGGTCCTCGACTGGGCGGGCTTCTCCGGGATCGGGTCACTGAGGCCCGCGGTCGCGGCGGCGGGTGCGGGCTCGTCGGCGTGCGAGGGCGCGGCGAGCCCGCCGAGCGCCAGGGTGGCGGTGACGGCGAAGGCCGCCCAGAGTCTTGGGTTCTTGCGTCGTGCTGCCATGCGGGTCCCTTCGGATGGCGAGTACGGCTGGGGAGAAGTAGCGGTGCGCGGTGTCAGCGGCCCCGCGTCATGCGCCGGTACTCGGCGCTCACCTGACCTGCCGTCACCTCGCGGTCCAGGAAGAGGAGGTCGTCCATGCGGCAGTCGCAGGCATTGTTCTCGCGCGTGTTCTGCGGGAAGCTGCCGCCGATCTTGATGCCGCGCGGGTCGGTCGGCGAGGCGCGGTGCGGCGCCGGTGTGGTGGTGAGCTCCCAGGGGTCGCCCGGCGTGACGTAGAAGCCGTCGAGAGGCTTGCCGTCGCGGTAGAGGGCCATCGTGCCGTCGCGGAAGTCGAAGGTGGCGGCCAGATGGACCCACTCGCCTCGGGGCAGCACCTTCTGCCAGTCGGCGGAGGCGGCGAAGGTCTGGGAGGCGCCGCTGTCGAGGCGACGGCCGAGCGCTACGAGCTTCAACTCGCCGTTCACCTGGATGAGTTCGAGCAGCGCACGCACTGCGTGTCCGTCACTGGTGCCGGAGAGCACCCCGGCGAGTCCGATCGCTCCGTAGCGGTCGGTGGGGTTGGCGGTGTTGGAGTTGAGGGTGGGATTGTCGCCCGTCATCTTGAACCAGCCCATGACGGTGGCGGTCTTGGCGCTGTTGAAGGCGCCGAGGGAGCCGACCCCGGCCTCGTTCCAAGTACCCGCTTTCCAGTCGTCGTTGCCCGCTGTGGCCGGGTTCTGCTGACGCACCTGGAGGGCGGGCGAGCTGCCCCGGTACGCCTCGTCGTCCACGCGCATGGCGGAGCCGCCGTTGATGAGCGTGAGCGGGGTGCCGGAGCGCCCGATGTCCCGCTCCCTCGCGGGATCTGCGGGATCGGGGTGCCCGAAGTCGTAGGCGGCCACTGCGTGGGAGCGCAACGAGCCATGTCCCGCAGGGCCGTTGGCCTGGGCCGGGACCCTGTGGGCGGGGCCGCTCGCCTGCGCGGGAAGCGCGGCGGCGGCGAGGACGGCGACCGAGGCGAGGGCCACGGCGGCGAGTGCGGTACGTCGGGTGCGGCGGGCGGATCGGGTGCGCCGAACGTGTGGTTCGAGCCCGGCGCTGACGGTGGTTCGGGCGATGGCGGTGCGTCTGGTGCGGGGCAGTCTCATACGGCCTCCGAGCGGCAACGAACGGGCTGCCGACCGGGATTCTCCCGACCGACAGAAAGCGCTTTCGTCACGTGCGGGCACCATGTAACTCCCTCACCGCAACCCTGACAATGGGCGTGTCCGCGCCATTTTTCGAAGACGCACCGCTGGGCAGCCGATACGGGCCGCCTCTGGGGTGGAGACGGCGCGCGGGTCAGCAAGGGGCGCGCATCACTCCGTAGCCGCTCCGTAGGTTGCGCCCCTGAGCCCGCCGACGGTGATCCGGACGGGGCCGCCGTCGGCGTCGACCTCTCCCGTCCAGTGGCCCGCCAAGTGCAGGGTGCGATGAGGGAGCGCGCGGCGCGGTACGTACTGGCGGTGCAGGCGGCGGCCGTCCTGCGTGACGACGAGCACCGGCCGTGTCAGCGCCTCCGACGTGCGCAGGACGAAGCCTTCCACCGGCACCTGCGGGACCGCCCGGTTCGGCGCCACCCAACGCAGGGGCGCCGCGACCTCGATCGCGGGTCCACCCGGCGCCGGGCCCGTTCCGTCCAGGAACCCGCGCACGGCGTCGGCCGCGAGCGCGCCCTCGCGGGCCGCCCACAGCGCCGGCTCCACCGCGTGCAGCACGTTCCCCACGGCGAAGACGCCCTCGACCCCGGTGCGGAACGCGCCGTCCACGGCGGGCCCCCGCGTCCCGGGGTCGAGCGCCACTCCCCCGCGCCGCGCCAGCTCGTGGTCCGGCACGAAGTCCCCGGTGAACACCACGGTGTCGCAGCCGACCGTCGTCAGCCGGCCGTCACGATGCCGCAGCGTGACGCCCGATACCCGCCCCCTCCCCAGGAGTTCGGCCACGGTCGCGCCGGTGAGCACGGGGACGCCGTGACCGATGCGGGTCGCCGCGGCACGCGCCCGGCCCAGCTGGTGGCGCGGCTCCTCGGTGGTGAGCGCGGCGACGGTGACGCCCGCCCGGCGCAGGGCGGACAGGGCCGCGTAACTGACGGGTTCGGCGCCGACGACGACCGCGCGGGTGCCGACCCGCTGCCCGTGAAGGTGGACGGCCTGCTGGAGCTCGCCGGTGGTGAGCACTCCGGCGGGGCGAGTGCCGGGTACGAGGCGTGCGCTGCGCGGGCGTTCGCGTGCCCCGGTGGCGAGGACGACGGCGCGCGCGGTGATGCGTTCGAGCCCGTGCGGGCCGGTGGTGTCGAGGGTGAGCGGCCCGGCCCATCCGGTGGCGGTGACCCCGGTCCGCAGGAGCGCGCCGGAGCCGAGCGCGGCCTCGACCGTCCTGGCCGCGTACTGCGGCCCGGTCACGCCCCACCGCCCGAACCCGCGGTGGTGGCAGTGCCGCGGCACACCGCCCGCCACCGCCTCACGCTCCAGGACCTCCACGACGCCCACGCCGTGCTCGGCGAGGCCACGGGCGGCGGCGAGCCCGGCGGGCCCCGCGCCGACGACGACCACGTCGACGCCCCGCTGCCGCCGCGTCATTCCGGCCCCCACTCGCCCCGCCCCTCATGAAGTGCGCGCACGGCCGCCCCGCAGTAGAACCCCTGACACCGTCCGCCCCGCGCCCGGGTCCTGCGGCGCAGGCCCTCCAGGGAAGCGGGCGGGACCGTGCTGATCAGGGCGTCCCTGATCTCGCCGCGGGTCACGCGCTCGCAGTGGCAGACGATGGTTCCGTACGCGGGGTCGGTCGCGATGAGGTCCGCGCGCTGATACGGGCGGGGGAAGGCCTCGCCCAGGTTGGGCATGTGGACGGGGGCCGGCTCGAGCGGCTCCTTGAGGTCGAGGCCGGGGTCCGCCTCGGCGATCAGGCCCGCGACGTGGGCCGCGATCGCCATGGACGCGGTGAGGCCGGTCGAGCGGATGCCGCCCACGGTGACGTAGCGCCGCCCCTCGTGGCAGCGGATCCGGTAGTCGTCGTGCTCGGTGGCGGCGCGCAGGCCCGCGTACACGGCGGTGACCTCCTCGTCGGCCAGGGCCGGCAGGATGCGGCGCCCCTTGGTGAGCAGCCCGTCGAGTCCGTCCGCCGTCGTGCCGGTGGCCGCCTTGTCGTCGAGGTCCTCGGCGGTCGGGCCGAGCAGTACGTTGCCGTAGACGGTCGGCGCCACGAGGACGCCCTTGCCGAGCGCGGTCGGCACCGGAAGGATGATGTGCCGGACCAGGTCGCGGGCGAGTTCGTCGAAGACGATGAGCTGGCCGCGGCGCGGGGTGACGGTGAAGTCGCCGCGCCCGAGGACGAGCCGGTCAAGGACGTCGGCGTTCAGCCCCGCGGCGTTGACGAGGAACCGCGCCCGGAGCGCGCCGCGCGACGTGGCCAGAAGGTGATCGCCTCCTTCCGAACTCACCGTCCCCACACGGGTGTTGAGGTGCAGATCGACACCGGACCGCACCGCTTGGGTGGCGTACGCGAGCGTGGTGCTCCAGGGGCAGATGATGCTCTCGCCCGGGACGTCCAGGGCGCCGAGCGCGCCGGGGCCGAGATGCGGTTCGCGGGCCCGGGTCTCGTCGGCGTCGATGATGCGCGCCGCGTCGTATCCGTTGCGTCCGGCCTTCTCCAACAAGCCTGGCAGTGCGTCGAGTTGTTCGTCGTCCCAGGCGACGAGCAGGGCACCGACGGGCTCGACGGGGATTCCGGACTCGGCCGCGTAGGCGGCGAGCAGTCGCTGCCCTTCCTTGACGAGGCGGGACTCCAGGGAGCCGGGCACGGCGTCGAACCCGGTGTGCAGGATTGCCGTGTTGGCCTTGGAGGTGCCGTCTCCGACATCGCCGGACGCCTCCACGAGAGCGATGCGCAGGTGTGGGTGGCGCGCCAGTTCGCGGGCGATAGCGGTACCGACGACGCCGGCTCCGACGACCGCCACGTCGTAGGCCCGGGACGACATCTGCCCTTTGGGTGACAGCGGCCCTTTGGTGGTGACGGTCATGAGGACCCCGTCGGCGTGCGGTCGAGGAGCGTGGCGACCGCCGAGCGGAACCCGTCGAGGCGTTCGGCGGCCTGCGCGGCATCGATGCGCGGCTCATACACGGCGGCGGGCTGCCGTCGCGGAACCGCGTCCCCCACGGTGAGTGCGGGATCGAGCCCGAGCCGGGCGACGACGCCCACGCCGAGCGCGGTCGCGTCAGGCAACTCGGCCACCTCCACGGGAAGTTGGAGAAGGTCCGCCTGGGTCTGCATCAGCAGGGCCGACCGGGTCAGGCCGCCGTCGACGCGCAGGGTGCGCAGCGACTCGCCCAGGTCGGCAGCGACGGCGTCCGCGAGCGAGACGACCTGCGCGGCGATCCCCTCGCACAGGGCGCGTACGAGGTGGCCGGAGGTCGTGTCCAGGCCGAGGCCCGTCAGGGAGCCGCGCAGGTCGCCGCGCCACCAGGGCGCCGCGAGGCCGGCGAGGGCTGGCACGAAGGTGACGCCGTTCGTGTCGGGCACGGCCGATCCGACCGGGTCGATGTCCTCGGCCCCCGCGATCACCCCGAGGTCGGTGAGCCAGCGGACGGCGGAGGCGGCGGTGTAGACCTGCCCGTCGAGGCAGTAGCTGGTCCGCCCGGCCAGTCGCCAGGCGACGCAGCTGACCAGTCCCGAGCTGCCGCGACGCGGACGGTCGCCGGTCGGGGCGAGCAGGAACGCACCTGTTCCATAAGTGCACTTGGCGGTTCCCCGCTCGCTCACGTCCTGCGCGAGCAGCGCGGCCTGCTGGTCCACGAGGAGCCCGGTGAGGGGAAGTTCGGGGCCGAACGCCTTCGTCGTGCCGACGGGTCCCGCGGCGTCGACGACGTCCGGCAGCCGCTCGCCGCCGAGGCCGAAGATGTCCAGGGCGCGCGGCGACCACGCAACGGTGTCCAGGTCGAGGAGTTGCGTGCGTCCCGCGGTCGCGGCGTCGGTGACGAACGCGCCGGTCAGCCGGTGGGCGAGCCACGCGTCGCTGGTGGTGACGACGCCGTCCCGGGTGAGGTGGCGCCGGATCCAGGCCATCTTGGGGGCCGCGAAGTAGGGGTCGAGCGGCAGTCCCGTGAGGTCCCTCAACTCATCGGCGTACGGGGCGAGTTCCGCACACAGTGTTTCAGCCCGACGGTCCTGCCAGACGATCGCGTCCGTGAGCGGCCTGCCGGACGCGGGGTCCCAGGCGAGGACCGTCTCGCCCTGGTTGGCGAGGCCGACCGCGCCGACGGGCTCGCCCGCGGCGGCCAGCGCGCGCCGCCCCGCGTCGACGACGGAGGCGAGCAGCGCGGCCGGATCGACCTCGACGAGGCCGCCCGGGAGGTAGCGCGGACGTACGGGCGCGCTGCCCGAGCCGATCACGCCGCGGTGCGGGCAGATGACGAGGGCCTTCGTCCCCGACGTGCCCTGATCGATGGCGAGGACGGTCCCCTCGCGCGGCCCGCCGGCATTCGTGATCACCGCGGAAGCCTGCAACAGCCTCCGCGACAGCGTCAAGGGTGCCCCCTTCGCCCCTGCCCCCTACACTGATCATCCGTCAGTCTCCTTACTCCACCTGTGACTTCACGCCTCTCCCCACAAGAGGAGCTCATGTCCACACCGGAAATAGGCACCACCTCGTCGAGCGCCGCCGAGTCAGGGCCGGCCGGACAGCCACCGGACGAGGAGGCCAGACTCAGGGAGCTGGGCTACCAGCCGGTCCTGGCCCGCCGCATGGGCGGCTTCGGCAACTTCGCCATCAGCTTCTCCGTGATCTCCGTCCTGTCCGGCTGCATGACGCTCTACGGATTCGGCCTCGGCACCGGCGGACCGGCCGTGATGATGTGGGGCTGGGCGGGCGTCGGCCTCTTCGTCCTCCTCGTCGCCCTGGCGCTCGCCGAGGTCACCAGCGCGTATCCGACGTCCGGCGCCCTCTACTACATGGCCGACCGGCTCGGCGGCCGCCGCTGGGGCTGGTACACGGGCTGGCTCAACCTCCTGGGCCTGCTCGGCGCGATCGCCGGAATCGACTACGGCGCGGCCCTGTTCACCGGCGCGCTCCTCAACCTCCGGTTCGGCTTCGACCCGACACCCGGATCGACCTTCCTGATCTTCCTCGCCATCCTCTTCGTGCACGCCGCCCTGAACCTCTTCGACGTACGCCTGGTCAGCCTGTTCAACTCCATCAGCGTGTGGTGGCACCTGGCGGGCGTGGCCGTGATCGTCGGCGTCCTCGCGATCGTGCCCGACCACCATCAGTCGCCGTCCTTCGTGTTCACCGAGTTCGTCAACGACACCGGCTGGCACAACCCGTTGTACGTCGCCGCGATCGGCCTGCTCCTCGCGCAGTACACGTTCTCCGGTTACGACGCGTCCGCGCATCTCTCGGAGGAGACGTCGAACGCCTCCGTCTCCGCCGCGCGCGGCATCGTGCGGGCCGTGTGGGTCTCGTGGATCGCCGGGTTCGTGCTGCTCGCGGGGCTGACGTTCGCGATCCAGGACTACGCGGGCGCGCAGGACAGCGCCACCGGCGTGCCGCCCGCGCAGATCATGATCGACGCCGTCGGCACGTCCGGCGCGACGGCGCTGCTCCTGATCGTGATCGTGGCCCAGCTGTTCTGCGGGAACGCCGAGGTGGCGGCGACCAGCCGCATGGTGTTCGCGTTCAGCCGGGACAACGCGCTGCCGGGCTCGGCGCTCTGGCGCAAGGTGAGCGCCCGTACCCGTACACCCGTGCCCGCCGTGTGGCTGTCGGTGGGTCTCGCCGCCGTGATCGCGCTGCCGTCCCTCTATTCCACGACGGCGTACGGAGCGGTGACCGCCATCAACGTCATCGGGATCACGCCCGCGTACGCGATCCCGGTCCTCCTGCGCCTGCGCGCGGGCGACCGCTTCACCCCGGGACCATGGAACCTGGGGCGCTGGAGCAGACCGGTCGGCTGGACCGCGGTGACGTGGGTGGCCTTCGTGACGGTCCTGTTCTGCCTGCCGCAGGCGTCACCGGTGACAGTCGACTCGATGAACTACGCGTCGGCGGCCCTGGCCGTGGTGCTGATCCTGGCGACGGTCTGGTGGTACGCGGCGCGCGACACGTACGGAACGCCTCCGGCGAAGGAAGACGCCCCGGGATAACAGGAGTTCGGGGAGGTTTCGGGAACGACCGAGGGGCCGTGTCAGATTTCTCTGACACGGCCCCTGATCTGCGACTTCGAAAAGTCGGGACGACAGGATTTGAACCTGCGACCCCTTGACCCCCAGTCAAGTGCGCTACCAAGCTGCGCCACGTCCCGTTCGCGCCGCCCGGCGGGTGTTCCGCTTGGCGGCGCAGAAAGAACAATACCCCAAGCTCAGGGGTGGTCCGTAGCCGGTGCGAGGGCCGCGGGGCGGCCGGACGCCGACGCGGGACAATCGAGGCATGAGCGACGTGAGCAGTGGCCGGGACCGCGACCGTGACGAGGAGGGGCGGGCCAGGAACGCGCGCCCCCGCGACGGCCTCGGCCGTCCGCTGCCCTACGGCGCGGAGGGGGTCGCTCGGCAGCCTGAGGGGGTGGTGCGGGCCCCCGAGGAGACGGTCACGGAGGCGCAGGCGCTGCTCGACGCGGGCCGGCCGTTCCACGCGCACGAGGTGTTCGAGGACGCGTGGAAGTCAGGTCCCGGCGAGGAGCGCGGCCTGTGGCGCGCCCTGGCGCAGCTGGCGGTGGGTCTGACCCACGCGGCCCGAGGCAACACGGCGGGCGGCGCCCGCCTCCTGCGCCGCGGCGCAACGGGCCTCACGGCGTGGCGCGAGACCTCGGACAGGCACGCACCGTACGGAATGGACGTGGCATCACTGGAGACCTGGGCAACAGCGCTGGCCAAGGAGGTGGAGCGACAGAACGCCCCCACAGTGGACGCGGCGACCAACGCCCCCCGCCTACGCCCCTAGGCCCACGGTCTCTCGCCCGGGCCCCCACACTGGGGGCGTGGGGAACTGCGCGCCCAGCCCTCACAACCCGCTGAGAACCACAGCCCCACCTCTCGCCCCGCTCCCCAGGGGCGCGGGGAACTGCGCGCCCAACCCCCACAACCCGCAGCCAAACGACACCCCCGGCCCCGGCCCCGGCATTGCGGGGCGCGACCCGCAATACACCCACGCGGCGTCAGCCACCGTCACCCGTAAAGCTCCGCAGGATCACGCACGCACCCGTCCTCGATGTGAGGCTGGCCGGGTGACCACCACAACGGAGACCGTGCAGCCCCCGGCGCAGCCGCCCGTGCTGGACCGGCGGCGCCGCAACGTCGTCTTCGTGACGATCATGCTGGGCATGCTGCTCGCCGCGCTCGACCAGACGATCGTCGGCACGGCGCTGCCCACGATCGTGTCGGATCTGGGCGGCGCGGCGCACATGTCGTGGGTCGTGACGGCATACCTCCTCGCGGAGACCGTCGCCACGGTGCTGGTCGGCAAGTTCGGTGACCTGTTCGGGCGCAAGGTGGTCTTCCAGGTCTCGGCGATCGTCTTCATCACCGGTTCGTTCCTGTGCGGACTCGCGACGAACATGACGCTGCTCATCGCGTGGCGGGCGGTGCAGGGCATCGGCGCGGGTGGCCTGATGGTGACGGCGATGGCGCTGATCGCCGATGTCATCCCGCTGCGGGAGCGGGGCAAGTACCAGGGTGCCATCGGTGCCGTCTTCGGGGTCGCGACCGTGATCGGTCCGCTGCTCGGCGGCCTGTTCACGGACCACCTCACCTGGCGCTGGGCGTTCTACGTCAACGTACCGATCGCGATCCTCGTCGTGATCGCCGCGGCCCGCACGATCCCCGTCGTGAAGTCGGCCGTCCGTCCCGTCATCGACTACCTCGGCATCGCGCTCGTCGCGGTCGGCGCGAGCGCGCTCATCCTGGCGACGAGCTGGGGCGGCAACGAGTACGCGTGGGGTTCGCCCACCATCATCGGGCTGTTCGCGGGGGGTCTCGCCGCGCTCGCCGGGTTCTGCTGGGTGGAGACCCGTGCCAAGGAACCCATGCTGCCGATGCGGCTGTTCGGCAACCCGGTGTTCACGGTGTGCTCGGTGCTCAGCTTCATCGTGGGTTTCGCGATGCTCGGCGCGATGACGTTCCTGCCGACCTATCTCCAGTACGTCGACGGCGACTCGGCCACGGTCTCCGGCGTCCGCACCCTGCCGATGGTGATCGGTCTGCTCATCGCGTCCGTGTTCAGCGGCAACGTCGTCAGCAAGACCGGCCACTACCGGCTGTTCCCCATCGTGGGCTCTCTGGTCATGGCGGTGGGGCTGTACTTGCTGTCGCTGATGGACAGTTCGACGAGCGCCTGGCTCGAGTCGCTGTACATGTTCGTGCTCGGCACCGGCATCGGCCTGTGCATGCAGGTTCTGACGATCGCCGTGCAGAACACCGTCGAGTACGCGGATCTGGGCACGGCCACCTCGGGCGTCACCTTCTTCCGTACGCTCGGCAGCTCCTTCGGTACGGCCGTGTTCGGCACCATCTACGCCAACATGCTCAAGACGAACCTCGCCGACGGGGTCGCCGCCGCGGCGCGGACCGGGGCCGCTCCGCCCGCGGTGATCGCCAAGGCGGCGCAGAGTCCGGAGGAGCTGCACCGGCTGCCCGCCCCGGCGCGTCAGCCGATCGTGGAGGCATACGCCGACACGCTGCACACCGTGTTCCTCTGGACGGTCCCGGTCGCGTTGCTCGGCTTCGTCGTGGCGTTCTTCCTGAAGCAGGTTCAGCTGCGGGACAGCGCGCGGATGGGGTCGACCGACATGGGCGAGGGCTTCGCGTCGCCACAGGGCGGGGACTCGGCGATCCTGCTCGAACGGGCCGTCGGCAACATCGTCAAGTCGGCGGACCTGGACACCGCCCGGCGCATCCTGGACGAGTCGGACACCCGGCTCGACACCGCGGGCGCGTGGGCCGTGATGCAGGTGGAGTTCTTCACGCGAATGGTGGGGCACGCAAGCCTCGGCATGATCGCGGCCAGCCGCCGCATGCCGCCGGAGGTGCTCGTGCCGGTCTTCGACCGCATGGTCGAGGAGGGCTATCTGACGCACACCGGCTACTACTTCTCGCAGACGGCGGCGGGGCAGCGCGAGGCGGACGTGATCAGTCACGCCTGGGGCGCGTGGATGAGCCGGCAGGTGGAGGCCGACCTGGGCAGACCACCGGGCAAGGACCTGCGGGCCGCCGTGGACACGATCGCGAAGCGGCTGCTCGTCGAGGACCTGGAGCACGGCCTGCCGTCCCGCAGCAGGGACAAGGTCCTGTCCGCGTCGTGACGGTGGCTCAGCGCAGCAGGAGCTGGACCCCGCCGACCACCGTCGCCGCGATCACGAGCCGCTCGAACAGCCGCTGGTTGATGCGGTGCACGCAGGCCTTGCCGATGAACGCGCCAGGTACGACGAACAGGACGAGTGCCGCGTCGAGGAGCAGCGAGCGCCCGTTGATCAGGCCGAGGCCCACGCTGAACGGCACCTTGGCCGAGTTGACGATGAGGAAGAACCACGCGGAGGTGCCCAGGAAGCCGAGCTTCCGGAAGCCCGCCGACAGCAGGTACATCGACATGACGGGCCCACCGGCGTTGGCGACCATGGTGGTGAAGCCGCCCAGCACTCCGTAGGAGCGGGCCTTCGCGCGGCCGGCGCGGCTCGCGGTCTCCTCGACCTCCGGAGCGTCCTCCCGGCGTCTGCGCCACACCGTGACGGCGGCCATCAGGAGCAGGATCGCCCCGATCGACGTACGCACCATGGCGTCGTCGGCCCACACCATGAAGAGCGTGCCGAGGACCACTCCCGCGGCCACAGCCGGGAAGAGGCGCCACAGGGTGGGCCAGTGGGCGTGTCTGCGGTAGGTCAGTACGGCGAGGATGTCGCCGGCGATGAGGACGGGCAGCAGGATGCCGGTGGACTCACGGGCGGGCAGGACCGCCGCGAAGATGGCGAGGCTGACCGTGTTGGCGCCGCTGACGGCCGTCTTCGAGAATCCGACGAGCACGGCTGCGGCGGCAAGGGCGGCGAATTCCCAGAGGGTTATGGAGTACATACCGGGGACAGATGCTAGACCCATCTATCCGGTCGGCGTCAGGGGGCGCCGCATGCTGGGACACGCCGCCCCCTGCTCGTGCTCCCGGAGTCAGTCGGTGTACCGCGAGCGCAGTTCCCGCTTGAGGACCTTCATGCTCGGGCCGAGCGGCAGCTCGTCGGCGAACTCGACGCGGCGCGGGTACTTGTGGCGGCCCAGGTGCTCCTTGGACCACTCGGCGATCTCGTCGGCGCCGGCCGCACTCCCGTCGGCGTCCTTACGGATGATCACGGCGCAGACCTCCTCGCCGTGCACGGGGTCGGGCAGGCCGATGACGGCGACCTGGGCGACGCCGGGGTGGCGCATCAGGACCTCCTCGACCTCGCGCGGGTAGACGTTGTAGCCGCCGCGGATGATGACGTCCTTCTTGCGGTCGACGATGCGCAGATAGCCGTCCTCGTCCTTGGTGCCGAGGTCGCCCGTGCGGAACCAGCCGTCGACGAGGGCCTCCGCGGTGGCCTCGGGGCGCCCCAGGTACCCGCTGAAGACGCAGTGGCCGCGCACGACGACCTCGCCGAGCTCGCCCTCGGGGAGCAGCTCCACGCGGTCCTCGACCTCGGCGCGGGCGATCTCCACGTCGATGCCCCACATGGGATGCCCGATCGTGCCCGGGCGCGCGCCGAAGACCGGCTGGTTGGTGGCGGCGGCCGGGGAGGTCTCGGAGAGCCCGTAGCCCTCGTAGATGGTGGCGCCGTAGGCGTCCTGGAAGCTTTCAAGGACGGCGACGGGGAGCGAAGCGCCGCCCGAGACGCAGACCTTGAGGGTGGGGAGCTTCTCGGCCGCTGCCGCCGCGGCCGCCAGCTTCACGTACATGGTGGGTACGCCGTGGAAGGTGTTCACGCCCTCGGCGACCATCAGGTCGATGGCCTTGGCCGCGTCGAAGCGCGGGAGCAGGACGAGGGTGGCGCCGGCGCGCCACGTCGCGTTCATGGAGACGGTCTGCCCGAAGGCGTGGAAGAGCGGCAGCGCGCCGAGCGCGATGTCGTCGGAGCGCACGTCGTGGCCGTCGAAGGCGCTGACCGTCGCGTTCATCACCAGGTTGAAGTGGCTCAGGACGGCGCCCTTGGGGACGCCGGTGGTGCCGCTGGTGTAGAAGACGACGGCCGGGTCGTCCGCGTCGCGGGTGAGGTACGTGGGCAGGGGCTCGGCGTCGTGCGTGAGCCGCTCCAGGTCGCCGCCCTCGCCGAGGGTCAGCATGCGCACGCCGGTCGCCCCGGCCGCCGCCCCGCCGGTCTTCGCCTGTCCCGGCTGGCACAGGAGCAGCGTTGCGCCGCTGTCGCGCAGGACGTGCTCGACCTCTCCGGCGGAGAGGAGCAGGTGTACGGGGACGACGACGGCGCCCGCGGCGAGCGCCGCGTAGTACGCGCGCGGGAACTCGGCCACGTTGGGCGCCATCAGCGCCACCTTGTCCCCCGGCCGCACGCCGACGCCGATGAGTGCGGCGGCCTGCTTGCGGGCCTGGAGCCACAACTCCTTGAAGGTGACGCGCAGTTCACCTTCGACGAGCCCGGTCCTGTCCGGGTGACGGCGGGCGGACTCGGCGAGGATCGCGGCGAGGGACAGGGTTGCCATGAGGGTGGTGCTCCGTTCGTACTGACTTCTGGTGCGGCTCTGGACCAGGTACAGCTCAGCGGGACGTCAGCGGGCGTTCAGGAGCGCTCGACGAGGACGGCGGAGCCCTGGCCGACGCCGACGCACATGGTGGCCAGGCCTCGGGAGCCGCCGGTGCGGCGCATGCGGTGGAGCAGGGTGGTCAGGATGCGGGCGCCGGAACAGCCGAGCGGGTGGCCGAGCGCGATGGCGCCGCCGGTCGGGTTCACCAGCTCCGGGTCGATGCCGAGCGCGTCGACGCAGGCGAGGGCCTGGGCGGCGAACGCCTCGTTGAACTCCGCCTCCTGGACGTCGCCGATGGACCAGCCGACGCGGGCGAGCGCCTTCTGCGTGGCGGGGACGGGGCCGATGCCCATGACGTCCGGGTGCACACCGGCCGAGGCTCCCGCGACGTACCGGCCGAGGGATTCGAGGCCGAGGTCGTGCAGGGCGTCCTCGCTGACGAGGAGCAGGCCCGCGGCGCCGTCGTTCATGGGTGAGGCGTTGCCCGCGGTGACTGTGCCGCCCTTGCGGAAGACGGGCTTGAGCGTGCCCAGCTTCTCCAGGGAGGTGTCGGGGCGGATGCACTCGTCCTGCTCGACGACGACGCCGTCCGGGCGCGTGACGGGGAGGATCTCGGCGTCGAAGAGGCCGTTCTTGCGGGCCTCGGCGGCGTTGTGGTGGCTGCGCAGCGCGAAGGCGTCCTGGCGCTCGCGCGGGACGTCGTAGCGGTCGGCGACCTCCTCGGCCGTCTCCCCCATGGCGAGGACGCCGTGCAGCTCCTTCATATTCGGGTTGACCAGCCGCCAGCCCAGGCGTGTGTCGTACGTCTCCATCTTGTGCGGGAGCGCCTCGTCGGGGCGCTGGAGCACGAAGGGGGCGCGGCTCATGGACTCGGAGCCGCCCGCGAGGACGACGTCGGCCTCGCCGGAGGCGATGGTGCGGGCGGCGGTGGTGACGGCTTCGAGTCCGGAGGCGCACAGGCGGTTCACGGTCGCTCCGGGTACGGACTCGGGCAGGCCCGCGAGGAGGGCGGCCATGCGCGCGATGTTGCGGTTGTCCTCGCCGGCCTGGTTCGCGGCGCCCCAGTAGACGTCGTCGATCCGGGCCGGGTCGAGCTCCGGCACACCGGCGAGCAGACCGCGGATGACGCCGGCCGCCAGGTCGTCGGGGCGCACGGTGGACAGGGACCCGCGCAGCTTTCCGATCGGGGTGCGGCGGGCGGCGGCGAAGTGGACGGGACGCACGTGCGGCTCCTGGGGAAAGTTAATTAGCACTGCTAGTTTTGGACTATAGACCCGGGCCCCGCGCCCTGTGAAGTGGGCACCGCTGGATAGGCTCCCCGCCGTGAGCACTGCGTTCGAGTACGAGAAGTCCGGGGCGGAGATCTACCGCCGGTCCTTCGCCACGATCCGCGCCGAGGCCGATCTGGGCGGGCTGCCCGCGGAGGTGGCCCAGGTCGCGGTCCGGATGATCCACGCGTGCGGGATGGTCGACCTGGCCGGCGACCTCGCGTACTCGCCGGACGTCGCGGTCCGCGCCCGCGAGGCGCTGCGCGGGGGCGCCCCCGTCCTGTGCGACGTGTCCATGGTCGCCAGCGGCATCACCCGGAAGCGGCTGCCCGCGGACAACGACGTGGTGTGCACCCTGTCCGACCCGTCGGTCCCCGCGCTCGCCGAACGGCTCGGCACGACGCGCTCCGCCGCGGCGCTGGAGCTGTGGCGGGAGCGGATGGGTGGGGCGGTTGTGGCTGTGGGCAATGCGCCCACGGCGCTCTTCCGGCTCCTGGAACTGGTGCGGGAGGGCGCGGAGCCGCCCGCCGCGGTGATCGGGGTTCCGGTCGGGTTCGTGGGCGCGGTCGAGTCGAAGGACGCGCTGGTGGAGCATGCGGGGGAATTGGGGCTGGAGTACTTGGTGGTGCGGGGGCGGCGGGGTGGCAGTGCGATGGCCGCCGCGGCGGTCAACGCGGTCGCCTGTGCGGTGGAATAGGTTCCGGGCGCACATCCCGGGGGCAACGCCCCCGGACCCTCGCTTTCGCCCTTCGGGCTCGTCCTCAAACGCCGGACGGGCTTGATATGCACGGTCGGGCTTGTCCAGAGGCGCCCGGCAGCGGGCAGGAAGCGCCTGATCAGGCTTGTTCCGAGGTGCCCAACGGGCTGGACGTGCCCGGATTCCCCGCCCACTCCACCGCTTCCGCCACCGATCCCACCACTGTCACTCCCGCCGGCACGTCCGGCCGCCGTACCACCAGGACCGGGATCCGCGCCTCCCGCGCGGCCACCAGTTTCGCCGCCGTCGCCTCTCCTCCGGCGTCCTTCGTCACCAGTACATCGATGCCGTACTCCCGCAGTACCGCCCGCTCGCCCTCCACCGTGAACGGCCCACGGGCGAGCAGCACCTCCGACCGGGGCGGCAGAGGCGGCTCAGGAGCATCCACGGAGCGCACGACGCAGAACACGTCACGAACGCCCGCAAAGGCCGAGAGGCCCAGGCGGCCGACCGTCAGGAACGCGCGTCGGCCCAGCGCCGGCAGACGCCTCGCCGCCTCCTCGAGCGAAGCGACGCCGTGCCAGTCGTCGTCCGGTACGGGGACCCAGCCGGGGCGGCGCAGTGCCAGCAAGGGAACATGGGCCGTGGAGGCGGCCTGCGCCGCGTGGAAACTGATCGTCCCGGCGAAAGGATGGGTGGCGTCGATGAGCGCGTCCACCTGGAGCTCGCGCAGCGCGTGGGCCAGGCCATCGGCTCCCCCGAAACCGCCGGTCCGCACCTCACCCTCGGGCAGCAGGGGCCGGGCCACGCGGCCGGCCAGCGAGCTCGTCACGCGCCACCCGGGGTGGCCGGCGGTCAGGGCTTGCGCGAGGCGGCGAGCCTCGGTCGTGCCGCCGAGGATCAGTACGTGCACGGGTGCGGGGTCCCATCATGATTGAGGCGGGCGGCGCCAAGGGCGGACGCGGCGCCCAACTCAAGCACACCGGTCTGCGGCCCGGCTGGACGACCGGCGCGTGTGCGACAGGGGCGGCCACGGCCGCGTACACCGCGCTCGTGACCGGCGACTTCCCCGACCCGGTGACGATCACGCTGCCGAAGGGGCAGGCACCCGCGTTCGCGCTGGCGGCCGAGGAGCTGACCGGTGAGCACGCCATGGCGGGCATCGTGAAGGACGCGGGCGACGACCCGGACGTCACGCACGGCGCTCTGGTGCGGGCGTCGGTGCGGCTGCTGCCCGCGGGGTCCGGCGTCGTGTTCAGGGCGGGTCCGGGCGTCGGTACGGTGACCCGTCCGGGACTGCCCCTCGCCGTCGGGGAACCCGCGATCAACCCCGTGCCGCGGCAGATGATGCGGGACCACGTCGCGGCCGTCGCCGAGCGCCACGGCGGGAGCGGTGACGTCGAGATCACCGTGTCCGTCGACCACGGTGAGGAGATCGCCCGGTCGACCTGGAATCCGCGGCTCGGGATCCTCGGCGGGCTGTCCATCCTGGGGACGACGGGCATCGTGGTGCCGTACTCCTGCTCGGCGTGGATCGACTCGATCCGGCGGGGTGTGGACGTGGCGCGGGCCGCAGGGCGCACGCATGTGGCGGGCTGCACCGGGTCGACGTCCGAGAAGACCGTCGTCGCCGAGTACGGGCTGCCCGAGGACGCACTCCTCGACATGGGTGACTTCGCGGGCGCGGTCCTCAAGTACGTGCGGCGTCATCCCGTCGACCGGCTGACGGTCTGCGGCGGGTTCGCCAAACTGTCGAAGCTCGCGGCCGGGCATCTGGATCTGCACTCGGCGCGCTCCCAGGTCGACAAGTCGTTCCTGGCCGGCCTCGCGGCCGGGGCGGGCGCGGGTGCGGAGGTCGCGGCGGCGGTGGCGGACGCCAACACGGGCCTCGCGGCACTCCAGTTGTGGCCGCCGCTCGGCGACCTGGTCGCCGCGACCGCCCGGGACGAGGCTTTGCGCGTGTTGCGGGGCGCACCCGTTCAGGTCGATGTACTCTGCATCGACCGAGCGGGTGCGGTGGTCGGGCGCTGCTCACCCCGCTGAACACGGCTTCGGCCCCCGTGGCCCGGTTCCGGTGGCAACTACTCCGGATCTCAGGGCTGGCCCTGATGTCCCGGGCGCGCGGGCTGCCTAGAGTTGAGTTCACCGGCACCGCTCCGCAGTCGACGTACGGGGGAGCCACGGGGGCAAATCGGGGGACGACGTCGCCTTCGGAGCGGCCAGCCGGGACCACTTCGCCCCGCCCACACGGGCGGGGTCAGGCGCGCAGGTAGGTGAGCACCGCGCGCACGCGCCGGTGTTCGAGCAGATCCTGCTCCAGGCGCAGTTTGCCGAAGATGTTCCGTACGTGAGTCTCCACCGTTTTGCCGCCGATGACGAGACGCTGGGCTATCGCCTCGTTCGAGTGGCCCTCGGCCATCAGCGCCAGTACATCCCGCTCTCTGCCGGTGAGTTCGTCGAGGGGACTCCAGGGGCGGGGGGTGTTCATGAGCTTGGCCACGACGAGCGGGTCGAGGACCGTCTCGCCGGACGCCACGCGCTTGAGCGCCCCGCCGAGTTCGTCGATGTCCGCGACGCGCTCCTTGAGGAGATAGCCGAAGCCCTCGGGCTGCTCTGCCAGGGCCCTTACGGTGTCGGTCGTCTCGACGTACTGGGACAGCAGCAACACGCCCGTGCCGGGGTGCGCCGCGCGGATCGCGGCCGCCGCGACCAGACCCTCGTCGGTGTGCGTCGGCGGCATGCGGATGTCGAGGAGCACGGCGTCCGGACGGTGCTCGGCGACGAGCGCGAGGAGCGGCCCCGTATCGGAGCACTCCGCGGCCACCTCGAAACCCTCGTCCGACAGCAGTCGTACGATCCCCTGCCGCAGCAGCGCCGAGTCCTCGGCAACGATCACCCGCACGGAAGCTCCGCCCTGATTCTGGTCCCGCCACCGGCGGGACTGTGTACATGCAACACTCCGTCGACGGCGGCGAGCCGGTCGGCGAGGCCGCGCAGGCCACTGCCGCGCATGCTGTCCGCTCCCCCGACTCCGTCGTCGACGGTCTCGATGACGAGCCGCCCGTCCTGGTGCGTCGCGGAGACGCTGACGGCGCGGGCACCGGCGTGCTTGGCCGCATTCGACAGGGCCTCGCACACCGTGAAGTAGGCGGTCGACTCGACGACCGCGTCGTAGCGCCGGGGTTCGGCCGCGACGACGACCGGCAGGGTCGCCTCCCTGGCCAGCGCCGTCAGCGCGGGTCCGAGGCCCTCGCGCGTGAGGACCGCCGGGTGCAGACCGTGGGCGAGGCCGCGCAGCTCCTCGATGGCGAGCCTGAGGCTGGACTCCGCCTCGGTCACGGACTCCCGCAGGGCGGCGTCGGGATGGTCGGCGAGGCCGCGTTCGACACGTCGCAGGGCCATCAGGGCGAAGACCAGCCTGGCCTGCGCCCCGTCGTGCAGATCCCGCTCCAGGCGCTTGCGTTCGGAGTCGGCCGCCTCCACGATCCGCGTGCTCACGTCCCTGGCGCGGGAGCGCAGCCACACGTTCTCGAGGGCGAGGCGCAGCGCGGCGGCGACGGACGCGAGGAGTTCCGGGTCGTCCATGAGGGCGGGGTCGTGGTGCAGCAGCGCGAGCGGCCGGCCGTCCGCCGCTCCGACGGGGGTGCGGCCGGTGCCGTCCGCCGTCACCTCCCGTCCCGAGCCGTCGACGTAGGCGCGTCGCTCCTCGCGCCACAGGCCGAGCCGCAGCGTCGGGTCGCCCAGGACGCGGGCCAGCGCCTCGCGCAGGCGGGCCGGGTCGGGGTCGGTGCCGACCTCGATGACGAGGCCGCTGACCTCGGCGCGCTGGAGGTGCATGCGCAGCAGTCCGGCGAGGAACGCGAACGGCACGGCGACCTGCGCGAGGTCGGACAGCAGATAGACGGCCTGTTCACCGGTGTCGCCGGCGTCGCCGAACCACGGCACGACGTAGAAGAGCATGTCCCACATCAGGAACACGACGGCGACGCCGATGCCGATCCACGCCGGGAGCAGCGCCTGCCTGCGGGCGGCGGACGCGTGCCGCCAGCGCTGCACGATGGCGACCGCGGCGCCGGCGGAGATGACCCAGCCGAGCGCGTGGTACACGGTGTCGACGGGGCCGAAGAGGTCGTGGGTGCCCGGGATGAACAGCGCGTTCGGGCCGCAGCCGGCGCAGTCGAGGTAGGTGGCGCCGGTGGCCCACGCCGGGTCGAACAGGAGCGTGCGCAGCAGGCCGCCGACCGCGACGAGACCGTACGCGAACTGGACCAGACGCCGGGTCAGGACCGTGGTGAGACGGCCCTCGGGGAAGCAGAGGATGAGGTGCAGGAGGATCGCCATGTTCAGCGCCTCCCACCAGGCGCCGAACGCGAACAGGGCGGGTACGGAGGTGCCTTGGAGGTTTCCGAGGAACCAGGTGACGCCCTCGGCGATCATCAGGGGGCCGGTCCGGTTGGCGGGCCTGCGCCGCCAGGCGATGAGCCCCGCGGCCGCGTACGCCCAGCCCACGGAGAGGTCCCGCACCACGTCGCCCGCGGACCCACCGGCCCGCAAGTACGCCCACGAGCCCGCCAATCCCGATACGGCGGCCAGCGCCGCGGCCCCGGTCAGGCGCAGCCGAACCGCACGCTTCCCCTGACTGTCCACGGCCCACACGGTAAGCCATTCGGGGGAACGGCGCGCACGCGGTGTCGCACAGCTTACGCACCGTGCTCGATGGACCCCGACCTCGAGTCCTGGCAGAGTGGCCGCCGTCCGCACATGATCCATGGGGGGTTCGGGTGGGTTCGCGCAGGCTGCTGTCGTTGTCGGATGCGCTGGTGCTGCTCGGCGCGGATCCGCCGCGCCTCGCGGCGCTCGACCGGTCGCTCGGCGGGGTGCTGGCCGTGGCGACGGGCGGCATGAGCGACGGACTCCTCCGTATCGCGGACGCGCGGGGCCGGATCCTGGGGCTCGGCCGTGACGCGGTGCGCGGGGTCGGGGCGCGGCTCGGGGCGGCGGACGGGCGGGTCGAGCGGGGCGAGGTGCTGCGGGCCGCGCACACGGTCGTCGTGGTCCTCGGCTGGTTCGAGGCGCTCGCGGAGCAGGACCTTCCGTTCCCCCTCGACGCGGTGCGCATCACCCGTGGCGACCAGTTGTCGCTGGTCGGGGCCGGGGAATCGGACGCCGGTTTCGCGCGGGCCCTCGCCGCGGTGGACGCGCCGTTCCCGGCACCGCACCTCGCGCCGGAGGACGTGGCGCGGGAACTCCTCGGCTGGTACACGGCCCTGTCGGGGCGCTTCCTGCGGTTCGTGGCGGGCCTCGCGGTGTGGGACACGCTCACGCCGGCGGGGCGGGACGCGGCGGAGCGAGCCCTGACGGCTGCGCTGCCGAGTGCGGCGTGCGTCCACTACGACAGCCTGTATGCCCAACTCGCCCAGCAGGCACCTGAGTTCGGATTCTGGGCCACCCTGACCGAGCACCGGGCGACGCGGGCCGGCGTGCAGCGGGCCCTCGCGGGAATCGAGGCGCTGCTGGCCGGTACGGCGTCGCACGCGCGGCCGCCCGTGGATGTCGCGGCCGCCCTGGCCCGCTCGCACGAGGCGGCGCTCTCCCGTCCGGTCCTGGACGCGGCGTCGGCGCCCGACGGCATCCGCGTACCGGCCCTGGAGGAGATGTATCTGGACCCGGACTTCCGGGTGCGGCCGGTGGCCGGGCAGCACGGACCGGCGGACGAGGCGTGGTGGGAGCGGGCCCCGGTGCGCGGGGACCTGACCCGGTACCTCGCGGGGGCGTTGACCTCGGCGGGACAGGAGCGGACTCCGCTGCTGGTGCTCGGGCAGCCCGGCGCGGGCAAGTCCGTCCTGACCCGGGTGCTCGCGGCGCGGCTCCCCGCGGCCGGGTTCCTGCCGGTGCGGGTGCCGCTGCGCGACGTACGTGCCGAGGACGATCTCCAGGAGCAGATCGAGCAGGCGGTGCGGGCCGCGACCGGCGAGCGCGTCACGTGGCCCGATCTGGTCCGCTCGGCCGGCGGCGCGGTCCCGGTGCTCCTGCTCGACGGGTTCGACGAGTTGCTGCAGACGACCGGCGTGCACCACAACGACTTCCTGGTCCGGGTGGCCCGCTTCCAGGAGCGCGAGGCGGAACAGGGCCGTCCCCTGCTGGCCCTGGTGACCAGCCGCACGTCCGTCGCCGACCGCGCGCGCTACCCCGACGGCATGGTGGCGCTGCGCCTCGAACCGTTCCGGGCCGCGCAGATCCGACAGTGGCTCGCGGTGTGGAACGACGCCAACGCGGCCGGGTTCACGGCGAGGGGCCTGCGCCCGCTGTCGTGGGAGGTGGTGTCGCGGCACGCGGCGCTCGCGGCGCAGCCGCTGCTCCTGATGATGCTGGCCCTGTACGACGTGGCGGACAACGGCCTGCAGAGCGACGGCGGGGAGCCGCTGGACGAGGCCGATCTGTACGAGGAGCTCCTCTTCTCGTTCGCGCGCCGTGAAGTCGGCAAGACGAGCGGGGACATGGCGTCCGACGACCTCCTGCGCGAGCGCGCCGAGCTGGAGATGCAACGCCTGTCCCTGGTCGCGTTCGCCCTGCTCAACCGGCGCCGTCAGTGGGTCTCGGCGGCCGAGCTCGACGAGGACCTGGCCGCGCTTTTGGGCCGCTCGTCCCCCGGGGCCTCCGGTTTCCGCACGCCGCTCGGCGCGGCCGAGGTCGCGCTCGGCCGGTTCTACTTCGTGCAGCGCGCCCAGTCGGTGCGCGACGGTCACGTCCTCGCGACGTACGAGTTCCTGCACGCCACGTTCGGCGAGTATCTGGCGGTGCGGCTCGCGCTGCACGTGCTGAGCGCGCTCGTGCAGAACCGGCCCGCCCTCGCCCTCGGCGACCAGCGCGTGGACGACGACCTGGCGTACGCGTTGCTCTCCTACGCGCCCCTGTCCGGGCGCCAGATGTTGCGGTTCGCCGGCGCGATGGCGGCGCGGATGGAGCCGGGCGAGCGGGAACGGCTCAGCCGCGTCCTGATCCGCGTACTCGACCAGCACGAGACCCGCACCGGTGACCAGCACCCCGCCTACCGGCCCGCGACGCTGAGGGTCGCGTCGCGGCACGGCCTCTACGGCGCCAATCTCGTCCTGGTCATCCTGCTGCTGACGGGCGGCACCACGGCCGCCGAGCTGTTCCCCGGCTCGGCGAACCCGGTCAGCGCCTGGCACCGGCACGCCCTGTTGTGGCGTTCGGCGCTCAACGAGGAGCAGTGGACGGACTTCGCCCTGTCGATGACCCTGCGCCGGTCCTGGGACGCCGACGGCCGTCGCACGCTCGACGTCGCGCCGCGGTACGGCGCGCCCGCGCCGCCGGACCCGGTCGACGCGAACTGGCTCTACCGCTACCCGCGCGGGCACGGCGGGCCCGGCTGGTCCCGGCCCTACTGGGACGAGATCTGGCACAAGATGGAGGTGTCCGGCGGGACGAACGACTCCCTCGTGCGGCACGTCATGGACCCGGTGTTCGCGTGGCTGGGCCCTTCCGTGACCACGTTCGTGGCCACGGAAGGGGAGCCGGCCACCTCGCTCGCACACGACCTGCTGCACCTCCTGCTCAGCGGCGGCGTGGAACTGACCGACACCGAGCTGGAGTTGACGTACCGCCGGGTGCTGCGCGGCATGGAGGCCCTGCCGGGCAGCCACGTCCATCGCGTCACGGCGCTGCTCGCCACCGCCGCGGGGCGGGACGACGCGCGGCTGCCGGCGGACCTGCGGAGCGAGATCTACTCGTTCACGCGGTAGATCAGCTCCGCGCCCTGCCGTACACCTCGACCTCCGCCATGTTCAGCTCGACGGGCTTCTCGCTCGCCAGCCACACCCGCACATAGCGGCCGTGTGCCGTCACCTGGATCGCCGTCGGGCCGCCGGCCTGCGCGGTCTCGTGGTGGGACCACACGCCGGGCTTGGTCAGCTGGTCGGACAGGGTGCCGGTGAAGGGCTCGTCGGAGACCAGGACGTAGTAGTCCTTGGTGCGGTCCGCGCAGCAGTCGCTGCGGTTGTAGACGTCGACGCGCTCCAGGTCGACGACGGAGCCGAGGTCGACCTGCCACCAGGGCTGCGCCTCCTTGCCGCTGGTGGTCGAGAAGTTGAAGCGGTCGCCGTCGGCCGCTTTGGCCGCGCCGTACGGGAACGCGCCGCCCGAGGCGTAGTCCGAGCTCTGCTTCGTGTCCTTGTTCAGGGCGAGCTGCCGCAGCGGCTTGAGGCCCTTCGAGGCGTCGTGCAGGTCCTGGACCTGGCTGACGAAGTCGCCGAGGAACGGGTCGGCGATCTTCACGGGTCCGGGCTGGTGGTGCTCGGCCGGGTCGATGGTGATGTGCGAGGCGGCGTCGGCGGCCTGCTCCATCGCGGTGCGCTCGCCGGCCGCCTTGTCCGCGTCATGGGCGTCGATGGCCTTCAGCGCGGCGAGACCGTGCCCGAGGGCCTTGCCCCACAGCGCGGTGGAGTCCAGCCAGGGCCCGGCATCGTGCAGGAACTGCTGGTCGGGCACGCCGGCGCGGAGGACGGCCGGAATGCGCCCGATGTTCGTCGCGGTCGGGGCGAAGGAGCGGATCGCGGCCGTCGGGTCGCTCTCGTACGCCTTCCAGAACTTCTCGAGCTGCGCGCTGAGGATCGGCGACTGCGGCTGCCACGGCTTGGCGCCGAACGTCGGTGCCATGTGGTTGAGGTCGACGAAGGTCTGTACGGCGTCGGCGACGCGCGGGTCCCCGCCGGCCAGGTGCAGCGCGGACTGACGGGCGGAGCGGGTGCGGTCGTAGCCGCGGTCGTTCCACGAGAAGTCGGACATGGTGAAGACGGCGAGCTTGCTGGCCGCCTCCTGGTTCATCGGGTTGGAGACGAGGCCGCTGAGGTGCTCGGACAGGCCGGGCTCGCGCTTGTCGTAGGGGGCGAGCAAGAGGCGTCCCGAGGTCCGGCCGAAGTCGTTGACCGGGTAGTTGTCCCAGACGAACACCTTGCGCCCGAACAGCTCGGACGCCTTCTGCGCCTGGTCGTTGGTGATCTCGGGCGGGACGACGTCGGTGCCGGTCCACATCACCTCGATGTTCTTGTCGAGGTTCCCGCGGAGCTCCTGCTTGTA
Source organism: Streptomyces sp. NPDC055140 (assembly GCF_053607285.1). NCBI lineage: Bacteria > Bacillati > Actinomycetota > Actinomycetes > Kitasatosporales > Streptomycetaceae > Streptomyces > Streptomyces sp. NPDC055140. The sequence goes on from NZ_JBSGTG010000006.1 coordinate 46,531, forward strand.
CGCGGTGTCGGTGAGGTCGCCGTACTCGGTGGGCACCATCTGGAGCGGGTTGGCGCCGTCGTGGGTGGCGATGAAGTCCTGCTGGACGGTGTTGAGCAGACCGACCTGGGCCTTCGCGGCGGGGCCGCGCCCGGGGGCGCCGAACTTCTGCTGGTCGGCGTCGCAGTTCCACTTGGTGTAGCTGATGTCGTCGAGCGGCACGGAGAACGAGCGCACGCCCAGGTCGTAGAGCGCCTGGAGCTTCGCGGTGAGGGCCTTCACGTCGGACGGGTCCGAGTAGCAGACCGAGCCGCCGGGCGAGACGGCGAAGGTGAAGCGGACGTGGTTGGCGCGGGCGCGGTCGACGAGCGTGCCGAGCTGGGCGAGCTTGTCCGCCGGGTACGGCTCGCGCCACTTGTCGCGGTGGTACGGGTCGTCCTTGGGCGCGTACACATAGGTGTTGGACTTGACCTCGCCGAGGAAGTCCATCTGGTCCAGGCGCTCCGCCTCCGTCCAGGGCGGTCCGTAGAAGCCCTCGATGGAGCCGCGCAGCCGCATGGACGGGAAGTCGGAGACGGACGCCCCGGCGATCTTCCCCTTGGTGACGAGCTGCCTGAACGTCTGGGCCGCGTAGAACTGGCCGGTCGCGTCGGTGCCGCCGAGCGCCACGGTCCGGCCCGAGACGCGCGCGGCGTAGCCCTCGTCCTGGGTGGGGACTTCGGTTCCGCGCAGGGCTTTGGCCACGTCGGGGCGGGTGGCCGGGCCGAGGAGCACGGTCAGGGGCGCGTGCCCCGACGCCTTGGCGCGGACGTCGACGTGGCGGACTCCGTGGGCGCGCAGAGTGGCGGTGAGGAGGTCGCGGGCCGGCTTGTCGGTGGTGTCGTCCACGACGAGTTCGGCGCGCGAAGGCAGGGCGATGTCCGCTCCGGCGCGGGCCATGTGCTGCGGGGTCGGCGAGACGACGGGCAGGGGCCGGTCCGTCGTGTGCGCGGAGACGGGCGGGACCGCCGCGGCGGACGCGGCGACGAGCAGCGTGGCGACGGAACAGGCGTGCACGGCTCTTCGGGCTGTCATGGGGCTCTGCCTCCGAGATCGGTGTCTGTGTCGATCGGTCGAGGGGGGTGGAGTGCGGGGGTGTCAGTCGCGGGTGTGTTCGCGGTACAGGTCGAGTTCGCCGTCGAGTTCGAGGGCGACGACCGTGCACAGGGGGTCGAGCTGGTCGTCGGTGACGTACAGGTACTCCCAGCCGGGGACCTCGCCGAGCCCGCCGACGCGCTCGTGGCGCACGTCCGTTCCCGTCCCGAGGATCCGTGCCGAGCGGACGGCGTTGCGCACACCGCGCAGGACGACGTACTCGTTGGGCCGGTCGAAGAGGAACAGATACAGGGTGCGGCGGTCGGCGGAGAGGGTGGAGGGGCCGTAGAAGTGGCCGTGGGGCAGACCTCGCACGGTGTCGCGGACGGCGGGCCGGTGTCCGGCGATCCACTCGCCGAGCGCTTCGAGGCGCTCCGCCTGCACGGGCGGGATCGTGCCGTCGGCCTTCGGGCCCACGGCGAGCAGGAGGTTGCCTCCCCCGCCGACGGTCTCGGCGAAGACGCGGACCAGCTGACGGGGCGACTTGTGGTGGTCGTCCTGGGGCTGGTAGCCCCACGAGTCGTTGACCGTGAGGCAGAGCTCCCAGGGGCCCTCCGGCGGTTCGACGGGCACACCCTGTTCGGGTGTCGCGTAGTCGCCGTGTCCGGTGAGGCGTCCGTTGACGACGGTGTGCGGGCTCAACTCCTTGATGAGTGCGGTGAGTTCGGCCATGCGCCATTGTTCGGGGCTGCGCTCCCACTCGCCGTCGAACCAGAGCAGGTCCGGCTGGAAGAGCCCGAGGAGCTCGCGGATCTGGGCGCGGTGGAAGGCGAGGAAGGCGTCCCAGCGCTCCGGGGACTCCTCGCCGACGGCGGGCATCGAGTAGGGGTTGCCGCGGTCGCCACGGTCCTGCCCGTCCGGCCGGACCGTGGCGTAGTCCGGGTGGGACCAGTCGAGGTGCGAGTAGTACAGGCCGACCTTGAGACCGCGGCGGCGCAGCGCGTCCATGTAGGGGGTGATGAGGTCGCGGGCGGCCGGGGTCCGCTTGACGACGGACAGGTCGTTCGCCTGTGTGTCCCACAAGGCGACCCCGTCGTGATGCTTGGCGGTGAGGACCGCGTACGCGGCGCCCGCCTCGACGAACAGGTCGGCCCAGGCGTCGGGGTCCCACTTCTGGGCGTCGAACCCGTCGAGCTGCGCCATGTAGGTGTCGTACGGGACCTGCCCGTTGAAGAAGGACCAGGACTCGGCGACGCCGTCGACGCTGTAGATCCCCCAGTGCAGGAAGATGCCGAGCTTTCCGTCCGTGAACCAGGGCTGCATCATCGGTAGTTCTCCTCGTCGTAGCTCCAGCAGTGCACCCACTGTCCGTCGTCGAAATGTGTGCGCGGGGGGAACGCCGTGGCGCACACGGGTTTCGCGAGCGGGCAGCGCGGGTGGAAGCGGCAGCCCGCCGGCGGATCGACGAGGCTCGGCGGCTCGCCGAGGGTCTCCTCGTCGTCGACGACCTCGGGCTCGTCGAGAAGCCCTCCGTCGCGGTCGGGGTCGGGCGCGGACTCCAGGAGGAGCCGGGTGTACGGGTGCCTGGGCTGCTCCACGACCGTGTCGGCGGGGCCCGACTCCACGAGCTGGCCCGCGTAGAGGACCTTGATCTCGTCGGCGAAGTAGCGGGCGCCCGCGATGTCGTGGCTGATGTAGAGGATCGCGAGGCCCTCGTCGTCGCGGAGCGTGCCGAGGAGGTTCAGGATGTCGAGGCGGATCGACACGTCGAGCATCGAGACGGGCTCGTCGCCGAGGAGGACCTTGGGGCGCGCGGCCAGGGCGCGTGCGATGGCGACGCGCTGGCGCTGGCCGCCGGACAGCTCGTGCGGGAACTTGTCGATGAACTGGTCGGCGGGGGTGAGGTTGACGCGGTTGAGGAGGTCGAGGATCTGCCGTTCGAGCTCCGCGCGCCCGGCGGCGTGACCGTGCAGCTGCAGGGGGCGGCTGAGGATGTAGCGCAGGCGGTGCACGGGGCTGAGCGAGGAGAAGGGGTCCTGGAAGATCATCTGGACCTGGCGGTAGTACGCGCGTTTGCCGCGGGCCGTGCGGGCCTGCTTGACGGGGGCGCCGTCGAGGCGGATCTCGCCCTCGGTGGGCGGGTAGGCGAGGGCGAGCATGCGGGCGAGCGTGGACTTGCCGCTGCCGCTCTCGCCGACGAGTGCGGTGATGCGGCCGGCGTGCAGCGCGATGCTGGTCGGCTCGACGGCGTGCACCTCCTTGCCGTGCCCGCCGGGCCCGTGCAGCGGGAACCTCTTGACGACGCCGCGTGCTTCGAGGACGGGTTCAGCGGGTGCGGGCATGGTGGTCCTCCTCGCCGCGTACGGTCTGGTGCAGATGACAGGCGGCCTCGCCGGCGCCGAGGGCGAGGAGCGGCGGGGTCGCCTTGTCGCAGGGTTCGAAGCGGCGGGCGCAGCGCGGGTGGAAGGCGCATCCTGCGGGCAGGGTGCGCAGTCCGGGCGGGGAGCCGGGGATGCCGGTGATCTCGCGGCGCGGCCCGTGCAGCGGCGGGAAGGCGCCGCGCAGGGCCTCGGTGTACGGGTGCTGCGGGTCGGTGTAGAGCTGCCGTGCGGGGCCCGTCTCGACGACCTTGCCCGCGTACATCACGGCGATCCGGTCGGCGATCTCGATGAGCAGGGACAGGTCGTGCGTGATGAACACGACGGAGAACCCCAACTCCCTTTTGAGGCGAGCTATTTGGCGCAGGATCTGGCGCTGCATCACGACGTCGACGGCAGTGGTCGGCTCGTCCATGACGACGAGGTCGGGCTCGCAGGCGAGGGCCAGGGCGATCGTGGCGCGCTGCCGCATGCCGCCGGACAGCTCATGGGCGTACGAGCGCAGCCGGTCGGCGGGGATGCCGACCATGGCGAGCAGTTCTCCTGCCCGCTCCCAGGCCTCGCGCTTGGACAGGCGACCGTGGCGGCGGAGGACGTCGGCGAACTGGTTGCCCAGGCGCAGGACGGGGTTGAGGGCGTTCATCGCACTCTGGAAGACGATCGCGATGTTCTCCCAGCGTAGTTCCGCCAGTTGACGTTCGGTCAGGCGCAGGACGTCGATGCTCTCGGTGCCGTCGTGGCCGTGGAAGACGACCGAGCCGGCGGTGGTGACGGCCGGTGGCCGCTCGAGCCGGGTGATGGCGGTGACGAGGGTGGACTTGCCGCAGCCGCTCTCCCCGACGATGCCGAGGGTTTCACCTCGGAACAGGTCGAGGTCGACGCCGCTCACGGCGTGTACGGGGTCCGCCTTGTCGAAGTAGTCGACGTGCAGGCCACGGACGGTGAGCAGGGGTGTGCGGTGCTCACTTCGATGAAGGGTGCCCTGCTCAGGGAGCGGTGACTGCGGCGTGCCGTTGCTGCTCATGACGCGGCCTCCTGAACGGGCGCGGGCTTCCCGGCCGTGGCCCTGGCCGCGGAGCCGCCGGCGGCCGCGTGCAGCCGGGCGGCGCGGGCCCGGGCGCGTACCTCTTTGGAGGGCTTGCGGAGCCGGGGATTGGATATTTCGTCGATTCCGAAGTTGATCAGGCCCGCGGCGACCCCGATCAGGGCGATGCACGCACCCGGTGGCACGAACCACCACCAGGCGCCCCGGGTCAGGGCGCCCGCGTTCTGCGCCCAGTAGAGCATCGAGCCCCAGCTCGTGATGTTGATGTTGCCGAGCCCCATGAAGGAGAGGCCGGCATCCGCGAACATCGAGCCGACGACCGCGCCCAGGAAGCTCACGGAGATGATCGGCGCGAGCGACGGGATCAGCTCGCGGGTGATGACACCCCACCTGCTCTCCCCCGTCATCTCGGCCGCGGACACGAAGTCCCGGTGGCGGAGCGACAGTGTCTGCGCCCGCTTCTGCCGCGCGCCCCACGGCCAGGCCGTGAGCCCGATGACCAGGGCCACGGTGAGCCAGCCGCCGCGCCCCTGCACATAGCTCGCCACGATGATCAGCAGCGGCATGCCGGGGATGACGAGGCAGACATTGGTGGCGGCGGTCAGGAAGGAGTCGGCGCGCCCGCCGAGATACCCCCCTGCGACCCCGACGAGGACGGAGAGCGTGGTGGTGATGACGCCCGCCACGAGCCCGACGAGCAGCGAGATCCTGCTGCCGACGACGAGCTGCGCGAAGACGTCCTCGCCGGTGGCCGTGGTCCCCAACAGGTGCTCTGCGGAGGGGAGTTCCATGGCCTGCGCGGTGTCGACGTCGCTGGGCGAGAGACCCATCACGTTCTGCACGACGAACGGGCCGAGCAGGGCGAGGAGCGCGAAGAAGACGAAGATCGCGATCCCGACGCGGACCTTGGGGTTCGGGGGCAGTTTCAGGCGGCGCAGGCTGTGCCTTCTGCGGACCGATGCACTCATGAACGGGTCTCCCTCGCACGCGGGTCGATGAGCCCGTACACGGAGTCCGCGACGAAGTTCGCGGCGAGGACGGAGAGCGAGACGATCAGGAACAGGGCCTGCATCAGCGGATAGTCGACACTGGAGACCGCCTGGTACAGGAGGTACCCGACGCCCGGATAGGCGAAGACGATCTCCACGAGGAGTTGCCCGCTGACGACGGTCCCGATGGTGAGCGCGAACCCGGCGACGCTCGGCAGGACGGCGTTGCGGGCGGCGTACTGGAACATCACGCGCGCCTTGGACAGTCCCTTGGCGCGGGCGAGCAGCACATAGTCCTCGGAGACGGTCGTGACCATCATGTTCCGCATGCCGACGAGCCAGCCCCCGACCGATGCCATCAGCATCGTGAGCGCGGGGAGGATGCCGTGCTGCAGGACGCTGGCCAGGAACGGCCCGTTGAAGCCGGGCAGCATGTCGCCGTCGTACCCGCCGCTGGTCGGCAGCCAGCTGAGCTGCACACCGAAGACGAGGACGAGGATGAGGGCGACCCAGAAGAACGGCAGCGACCCCATGAACATGGACGCGGGCGTCATGAACGAGTCGAAGCGCGACCCCACGCGGGAGCCCGACACGACGCCGGCGGCGGTGCCGAGGACGAAGGACAGGACGGAGGTGAGGCCGACCAGGCCGACCGTCCAGGGCAGCCCGGTGCGGATCACCTCCCACACAGGGGTGGGGTAATAGGCCACGGATATACCGAAGTTGAAGTGCAGGACCTGGTTCAGATACGTGACGTACTGGTCCCAGAGCGGCTCCCCCGGCGTCCCGAACAGCCGGTAGATGGCGTGCACCTGGTCGCCGGAGAGCGTCTGCTTCTGCTGCATCTGCGCGATCAGCGCGGAGGCGGGGTCGCCCGGCATCAGGCGTGGGATGAGGAAGTTGAGGGTGATGGCCAGGGCGGCGGCCACGGCGTAGAAGCCCAGTCGCCGCAGGAAGTAGCGGGCGGTGCCGAGCCTGGCGCCCCTGAGGCGGCGGCCGGGCCTGGGCTCGACGGCGGTGGCGTCCACCGAGCCGAGGGCGGGAACGGTCATGGCGCCATCAGCCCTTCACGGGGCGCAGGTTGAGCAGAATGCTCATGGCGTCGATCCCGCCGGCCCACGGCGCGGGCTGCGCGTACGGGTTCTTCGCGGTCGGCCAGCCGGTCCAGTTCCTGCTGTTGTACTCGCTGGAGACACCGATGGTGATCAGAGGTGCGGCGGGCACGTCGTCGACCATCATGCCCTCGAGCTCGGCGGAGATCCTCTTGATCTCGGCCTGGTCGCCGGTCTCGCCCAGCTCCTTGATGAGCGCGTCGGCCTTCTTGCTCTTGTAGTGGCCGTAGTTGGTCCACACGCCCGCGTTTCCGCTCCAGAGCATGTCCTTGAAGTAGTTGTACGGGGTGGAGTAGTAGACCGCGCCACCGATCAGGACGTCGAAGTCGCCCTTCTTGCGCTTGACGTCGAGCTGCGAGGCGTCGGTCGGCTTGACCGACACGTTGACACCTGCCTTCTCCAGCTGGCTGGCCACGACCTTGTCGAACTGGACGGCGTCGCCCCAGGTGGAGACCTCGATGATGGTGAAGGCGAGCTGCTTGCCGCTGCCGTCGACCAGCTTGCCGTTCTTCCTCGTGTAACCGGCCTTCTCGAACTCGGCCAGGGACTTGGCGAGTTCGGCCTTGGGCTGCTCGGCGTCCTTGTACTTGGCGTCGATCCACTTGCCCTGGGTCCTGGAGTCCAGGCCGGTCAGGTTGAGCGTGTTGAACATGCCGGGGTTGGTGATGTCGAGCAGCTGGGTGCGGTCGACAGCCAGGGAGAGGGCGCGGCGTACATGCACATCGGTGAACGGCTTCTTCGTGTGGTTGAAGAACATGTACTGCCCGCCGTAGGTGGGGTACCAGGCGTGGTGGTTCTTCGGGTCCTTGGAGAGGTACTGCTTCCGCACGTCCGGCACGACCCCGCCGCTCCACTCCAGCTCCCCGCTGAGCAGCTTGGGGACCTCGGCGGCCTGAGTGATGACGGGCGCCTTGACCGTCTTGACCGGGATGTTCTTCTGCTTCCAGTAGTTGTCGCGGGCCTGGAAGGTGAGCTGCTGGGCGCTGTACTGCCTGAGCTTGTAGGGGCCCGAGCCGACCGGGTTCGGGTTGGTGTACGTCTTGCCGTTCCTGCCCTGCCACTCCTTCTTCGGCACGGGGGTGATCCCGCCGATGGAGTCGAGCTTCGAGTAGGCGGGCTTGTCGAAGGTGATCTCGAGCGTGTGGTCGTCGGCCGCCGTCGCCTTCTTGTAGTCGAAGGCCCAGCTCGGGGGCAGCTTGTTGTCCCGTACGTAGTCCATGGTGAAGACCACGTCGGCGGCGGTGAGCTTGGAGCCGTCCGACCAGTTGGCGCGTTTGTCGAGGTCGATGGTGATCTTCTTGCCGCCGTCGGACCACGTGTACTTGGTGCCCAGCCACGGCTTGAACTCACCGCCCTTGAGGATGTTGAAGTCGAAGAGCGCCTCGTACTGGAAGCCGAAGGTGCCCTGTGACGCCGTCAGGGAGAACGGGTTGAAGTTCCGGGTGATGGTGGTGCCCGAGAAGCCCAGGTTCGCGGTGAGGGACGAGGCGCCCGCCCCTCCGGACGCGTTGGGGCCGGCCGAGCAGCCGGTCGCGGCGAGCGCGAGGGCGAGGGCCGCGAGGGTGCCGGTTCTGATCGCGTGGGTGCGGGACCGGGTCGTGGGGGTGGTGGCGTTCGTGCGCTTCATGGGATTCATGGGGACCTGAAACCTCCGGGACGAGGGGTCGACATCGTTGTCCGAGCGGCGTGCGTGTGGGGGGCGGCACAGACGGTGGGTCCGGTTCAGGGCGACGCGGCGGCGGTGCTGCCGCGCTGTTCGAGATGGGGCAGTTCGTCTTCCACACGCAGGGCCGGTCCGCCGTCGAGCAGGGCGAGCAGTTCCTCCGCGGCCCGCCGGCCGAACGCTGTCGTGTCGCGGACGAGCGCGGTCAGCGAGGGGTGCGCGGTGCGGCACAGGACGGAGTCGTCCCAGGCCACGATGGAGAGCCGGTCCGGCACGGGGATGCCGCGCCCGGCGGCGACGGCGAGCCCGGCGACGGCCAGGACGTCGCTGTCGTAGACGATCGCCGTCGGCGGGGCGTCGGACGCGAGGACGCGGCGCGTGACCTCGGCGCCCTCGGTGTCCGAGTAGTCCGTGGTGATCGACCGGACGTCGGTGAGGCCGCGCCGCTCCGCCTCGGTGCGCAGCGACTGGATGCGGCGCCGGGTGTGGGCGAGTTCGGGCAGGCCCGCGATGTGCACGATCCTGCGATGTCCGAGGCCGTGCAGATGACTCACGATGGACGCCATGGCGCGGGCGTCGTCGGCCCACAGGTTGGAGATGCCGGGGTGTCCGGTGCCGTCGTCGCCGGGCGGCAGGGAGCCGATTACGACGGCCGGCAGGCCGAGTTCGTCCAGGAGCGGCGGCCGGGGGTCGTCCGCACGCGGGTCGACGACGAGGACACCGTCCACCCGGCGCTCCGCCCACCAGCGCCGGTACGCCTCGCACTCCGCGGACAGGTCCTCGACGACCTGGAAGAGCAGGCCGAGGCGGCGCCTGGCGAGGACCTCCTGGATGCCGGAGACGAGCTGGAGGAAGAACGACTCGACGCCGAGCGTGCTGGCCGGGCGGGCCAGCACGAGGCCGACCGTGGCCGCACCCTCGCCCGACAGAGCGCGCGCCGCCGCGCTCGGCCGCCAGCCCAGCTGGTCGGCGACGCGGCGGACCCGGTCCCGGGTGGCCTCCGAGACACCGGGCCTGCCGTTGAGCGCGAAGGAGACGGCGCTCTCGGACACGCCCGAGCGCAGCGCGATGTCCTTGATGGTGGGGCGTCTGGCGGGGGTACGCCGCATGGCTTGGCTCCTGGATCCGCTTCGCCGGACGGTTCGCACGGCTGGCTAAAGCGCTTGAGTTCGCTGGAGACTAAAGCGCTAAAGCCGCCTCGGCAAGAGGGCTCGTAGAAATCTCCTGGAACTGCGCAAAGGGTGGATGCGAGCGAGGAGTTGAGGGCAGACTGCCCGGGATTCGATTCCGATAGCCGGGAGTCCGCGATGCGTTTCGGCGCCAACTACACGCCCAGCCAGGGGTGGTTCCACCACTGGCTCGACTTCGACCTCGACGCCGTGCGCGCCGACCTGGACGCGATCGCCGCGCTGGGCCTCGACCATGTGCGCGTGTTCCCGCTGTGGCCCGTGTTCCAGCCCAATCGCTCCCTGATCAGACCGCGGGCGGTCGAGCAGCTGGTGGCGCTCGCGGACGCGGCCGGCGAGCGCGGCCTCGATGTCAACGTGGACGGGCTCCAGGGGCACCTGTCGAGTTTCGACTTCCTGCCCGCGTGGACGCGGACCTGGCACCGCCGCAATATCTTCACCGATCCGGACGTCGTCTCGGCCCAGGAGGACTATCTCCGGACGCTCGCCTCCGCACTCGCGGACCGGCCGAACTTCCTGGGAATGACGATCGGCAACGAGATCGCGCAGTTCGCGGCGGGCCCCCCACACCCCGACCCGGACCGCATCACCTCCGAGCAGGCCGGAAGTTGGCTGGAGCGGGTGCTCGCCGCGTGCGAGGAGGGGGCGCCGGGGCTGCCGCATCTGCACGCCGAGTACGACGCCTCGTGGTACCAGGACGACCAGCCGTTCACTCCGGCGCACGCGGCGCGGCTCGGCGCGATGACGGCGGTGCACTCGTGGGTGTTCAACGGCACGGCGCAGCGCCACGGTCGCAGCGGCCCGGCGACCTCGGGGCACGCCGCGTATCTGGTCGAGCTGTCGAAGGCGTGGGCGCTCGACCCACGACGGCCGGTGTGGCTCCAGGAGGTGGGCGCGCCGCAGCCGCTGATCCCGGCCGAGTACGCGGCCGAGTTCACGGAGGCCACCGTCGAGGCGGCCCTGGACTGCCCGGATCTGTGGGGCGTCACCTGGTGGTGCTCGCACGACGTCAGCCGCGACCTCGCCGACTTCCCCGAACTCGAGTACTCGCTGGGCCTGTTGACGAACGACGGCGAGGCGAAGCCGGCCGGCAAGTCCGTGGCCGCGATCGCCGCGCAGTGGCGGGGGCGCGAGCACGCGCCGGCTCCGCGTACGACGGCCCTGGTCGTGGACGCGGGCGACGAGGACCGGGCGCCGCACCGCTCGGTGTGCGCGCCGGGCGGTCCCGTCTTCGAGGCGTTCACGCGTCTGACGGCGGACGGGGCGCGTCCGACGACGGTCCTGGCGGGCCTCGCCGACGACGCGGGGCATCTCGCGGCGCGCGGGATCACCGAGGTCGTGACCGTTGACAACGTTGCCTGATCACCGCATCCGCCCGTGAACCCGTCCCCGCCTCAACGGAGTTGCCCCATGGCTGACGACCGCCCCCCCGTGCGCCCGTACATGCACGGCTACGACGCCGCCGCGCTCAAGAGCTGGAGCCCCGGGACCGACCGGTGGGCGCGCCACTTCCGCTCCCGCGTCCCGCTCGCGCCGCGCATCGCCCCGTTCCCCGCCACGCAGGCGCACCCGGACCTGGCGACGGGCCCGCAGCTGATGAACCTGACCTACGACTACGACGACGCCTTCTTCACGGCCCGCAAGTACGGCGACGCGTTCGCGCGCCGCCTGCTGCGCTTTTGGCAGTACTCCGACTTCTACGGCTCCTGGCACGGGCTGCCCGTCGACGGCTCGCCCGCGGACGATCCCGCGCACGGCCTGGTCAACCTGCCCAACCCCGCCTACACGGACGCGGCCCACCGCAACGGCGTCCGCAGCCTGGGCTGCTGGTTCTGGCCGCGCTCCGGGGACTTCGAGGACTATCTGGAGCAGCGCCCCGACGGCTCGTTCCCCGTGGCGGACAAGCTGATCGAGATGTCCGCGTACTTCGGGTTCGACGGCTACTTCATCAACCACGAGGCCGAGACGCCGCCCGGCCAGGCGGCGCGCCTTTACGACCTGCTGCGCTCAGTGCGGGAGCGCGCCCCGGAGGGGTTCCACCTCCAGTGGTACGACACGATCACGCCGGACGGGCACCTCGACTATCTCAACCACCTCAACGCCGACAACGCCCCCTGGCTCGACGTCTCCGACAGCTTCTTCGCGAACTACTGGATGACACCTGAGGGCGTCGAGGCGTCGCGTGCGACGGCGCTGAAGCTGGGACGCGATCCCTACGGCACTGTCTTCCACGGCACGGAGAACGAGCAGTTCGGCTTCGACCCCGAGTACGACCCGCGGCTGCTCTTCCCGCCGGGGGAAGCGGCGCGCACGAGCTGGGCGCTGTTCGGTTCGCACTTCGTGAAGGAGCTGGCCCCGCACCACGACGACCCGGACGTCCAGGACGAGGTGTTCCGGCGCGAGCGCCGCTACTGGTCGGGGCCGCACGAGGATCCCACCCGCAGCGGCCGCCTCCTCCCCCACGACCGTGAGACACCACGCGACCGGGACGACCACCGGGCGTGGGACGGCGTGGCACACCACATCACCGAGCGCTCGGTCATCGGCTCGTTCCCGTTCGTCACCCGCTTCAACACCGGTCACGGGCGCGCCTTCTTCCTCGACGGGCAGCGGGCCTCGGACGGCGACTGGCACAACGCCTCCGTCCAGGACGTGCTGCCGACCTGGCAGTTCTGGACGCGCGCCGAGGGGACGTGTGCAGAAGGTACGGGCGCAGAAGGTACGGGCGCCGAGGGCACGGGCGCCCCCCTGTCCGTCGGCTTCGACCACGAGCTCGCGTACGACGGCGGGTCCTCGCTCCTCGTGTCAGGCCCGCTCGGGCCGGACGGGGCGACGACGGTACGCCTCTACAAGACCGCGCTCGCGGTCACCGGTCCCGAGCGTCTCGCCGTGACCGCGCACGGCACGGACAGTGCGGACCTGGAGGTGGGGCTGCTGTTCCAGGACGCGCCCGACACCTTCACCTGGCTCGCGGCCGGGTCCGCGGCCGGCTGGCACACGACGACGCACGGCCTCGCCCCCTTCCAGGGACGGACGATCGCGGCCGTCGGCCTGCGCCTGTCGTCCCGGCGACCCACCGGGTGCGCAGTGCGGATCGGTGAACTCGCCCTGCTCGGACCCGAGTTCGTACCGCCCGCCCCGCCGCAGGACTTCACGGTCGACGAGGTACTCGCGGACGGGGAGGCGGCCCATGTCTTCCTGTCGTGGCGCCTCGCCGGGCACGGCGTCCACCACTACGACCTGCTGCGCGACGACGGGAGCTGGCTCGGCCGGACCTACGACGACGTGTACTGCCTGAGCCTTCCCGCACCCGCCGGGCCACAGACCGCCACGCGGCTGCGGCTCGTGGCGGTCGCCCCGGACGGGTCCCGGAGCGCACCCGCGACAACGGACGCCCACTGGCCCCGATGACCGCGTATTGAGCTACCGACTGATGCGCCAGTCAGCAGCTCAATACACATGCTGATCTGTATCGATGCCTGGCCATGTGTTGAGATCTGCTCAACACATGGTTAAGGTCGTCGACCGTGGAGCACGGAGACGAGAACCGAGACGAGGTCGCCGCCCGGGTGCGGGAGGTGATCACCGCCGCCGGGGTGAGCCAGCGCGAGTTCGCCCGGCGGATCGTCATGGACCCCTCGAAGCTGTCCCGGTCCCTGAGCGGCACACGCCGCTTCACGGCGGCCGAGCTGGCCCGGATCGCCGACGAGGGGCAGGTGGACGCGGGCCGGCTGCTCGGCGCGCGGCATCGGCCCCCGGCCCGCCCGGCGAACACCGCCGTCCCGGTCGAGGGCGGCCGCCCCTCGCAGATCGTGCGCGAGACGGTCCGCCTGATCGCCGAGCGCGGCTTCCACGCCGTACGGGTCTCCGACATCGCCGAGGCCTGCGCGACCAGCACGGCCGCCATCCACTACCACTTCCCCGGCCGCGCGGAGCTCCTCGAGGCGGCCGTGCGGTGGTGCATGGACGAGGACACCGCCCACCGGGCGGCCCGCATTGCCGACGCGGCCGATCCGGCCGACGAGCTGCGCCAGCTCATCGCGCTCCAGACGCCGCGCACCGCGCAGCAGCGCAGGCAGTGGGCGGTGTGGCTGGACCTGTGGGCCGAGGCGGCCCGCTCCACGGCGGTCGGCGGGCTGCACACCGAGTACTACCGCCAGTGGCGCGAGACCGTCGCCGATGTGGTGCGGCGCGGTGTCGCGCGGGGTTCGTTCAGACCCGTCGACCCGGAGGCGGCGGCGCTCGCGCTCACCGCCCTGATCGACGGCCTGGCCACCCAGGTGCTCGCCACGGCTCCCGGCGGCCCCGGCACCGACGCCGAGGCGATGCACACGGCCCTGCTCGCGTACGTCGACAGCACCTTGACCGCGCCCGTCCCCCAATGAACTGACTCACCCTCACATCCCCCTGCCCCCAACGGCCTTCGGGCCCAAGGAGCGATGTCCGCATGCCCATGAACCAGGACGTCATCATCACCTGCGCCCTCACCGGCGCCGGCGACACCGTCCGCAAGAGCCCCCATGTACCGGTCACCCCCGAGCAGATAGCCCGCTCCGCGGTGGAGGCGGCGGACGCGGGCGCCGCCGAGGTCCACATCCACGTGCGCGACCCCGAGACCGGAGCGCCCTCGCGCGACCCGCGGCTGTACCGCGAGGTCGTCGAGCGGATCAAGGAGACCGGCACCGACGTCGTCATCAACCTCACCGCCGGGATGGGCGGTGACCTGGTCATCGACCCGGACGAGCCGCTCAAGCAGCTGCCGGGCACCGACCTCGTCGGCGGCCTCGAAAGGCTCCCGCACGTCGAGGACCTGCTCCCCGACATCTGCACCCTGGACTGCGGCTCCCTCAACTTCGGCGACGGTAGCAACCTCTACGTCTCCACCCCCGACATGCTCCGCGCGGGCGCCCGACGCATCCAGGAGCTGGGCGTACGGCCCGAATTGGAGATCTTCGACACGGGTCACCTCTGGTTCGCCAAGCAGCTGCTCGCCGAGGATCTGCTCGACGACCCGACCGTCTTCCAGCTCTGCATGGGCATCCCTTGGGGCGCGCCCGCCGACCCGGGCGTGCTCCAGTCGATGGTCAACATGCTGCCTGAGGGCGCCCAGTGGGCGAGCTTCGCGCTCGGCCGGATGCAGATGCCGTGGGTCGCGCAGTCCGTCGTGCTCGGCGGGCACGTCCGCGTCGGCCTGGAGGACAACCTCTACCTCGGCAAGGGCGTCAAGGCCACCAACGCACAGCTAGTCGAGCGCGCCGTGACGATCGTCGAGGCGATGGGCGCCCGGGTCGCGACCCCGGACGAGGCCCGCCAGAAACTCGGCCTCAAGCCCCGCGGCCGGTCCGTCGCCCAGGAAGGAACCGCCTGATCATGACGTCACCCGAACCCGAGAACGTACGCCGCGTCGCCTGTGTCGGCGCCGGAGTGATCGGCGGCGGCTGGGTCGCCCACTTCCTGGCCCGCGGCTACGACGTCACGGCCTGGGACCCGGCGCCGGATGCGGAGCTGCGGCTGCGCCGTCTGGTCGACGCCGCGTGGCCCGCGCTCACCCAGCTGGGCCTCGCCGACGGTGCGTCCACGGACCGTCTCACGGTGACCGACACCCTCGAAGAGGCCGTGGCGGACGCCGAGTTCGTCCAGGAGAGCGCCCCGGAGGAACTGGACCTCAAGCGCGATCTGCTCGCCCGCCTGGACGCCGCGACACCGCCCGGAGTCGTCATCGCCTCGTCCACGTCCGGCTATCCGATGACCGACATGCAGACGGACGCCGAGGGCGCGGGCCGCCTTGTCGTGGGGCATCCGTTCAACCCGCCGTACCTCATCCCGCTGGTCGAGGTGGTCGGCGGCGAGCGGACCACGGCGGAGGCGGTGGCGTGGGCCTCCCGCTTCTACGAGGTGGCGGGCAAGTCCGTCATCACCATGGACCGCGAGGTCCCCGGCTTCATCGCCAACCGCCTCCAGGAAGCGCTGTGGCGCGAGGCCCTCCACATGGTCGCCAACGGCGAGGCCACCGTGAAGGAGATCGACGACTCCATCACCGAGGGACCCGGCCTGCGCTGGGCGTTCATGGGCCCGATGCTGACGTTCGCACTCGCGGGCGGCGAGGGCGGCATGGCGCACATGCTGGACCACTTCGGCCCCTCGCTGAAGTCGCCGTGGACCCGGCTCGACGCCCCCGAGCTCGACAAGTCGCTGTACGACGCCGTGGTCGCCGGCTGCGACGACGCGGCAGCCGGGCGGACCATCGCCGACCTCGTCGCCGAGCGCGACCAGGGCGTCATCGACGTACTGCGCGCGACGGGCCGCCTGCCCGGCGCCCGGAAGGAGGCCGGCACGTGACACAGCTGCCCCTGCTGCACAGCACCGTCCGCGCCGAATGGATCGACTACAACGGCCATATGAGCGAGGCGTTCTACGTCCTCGTCTTCGGGCACGCCACCGACGCCCTGATGATCGAGACGGGACTGCACTCCGGGTACCGCGAGTCCACGGGCTGCTCCTTGTACACGGTCGAGTCCCACCTGCGCTATCTGCGCGACGTCCCGGAGGGAGCGACCCTCGCCGTCCGCACCCGGGTCCTGGGCGCCGCCGCCAAGAAGGCCCGCTTCACCCACGAGATGTACGTCGTCGCGGCCCCGGGCTCGGCACCCGCCGAGGGCGCGCAGCCGGTCGCCACGACGGAGCTGCTCGCGGTGCACGTCGACCAGAAGGAGGGGCGCGCGGCACCCTTCCCCGACGAGGTCCGCGAGCGCCTCACCGCCCTCACCGAGGCACCGCCCGAGTGGGCGGGCCGCTCCATCGCGGCCGTGTAGACCCGCGGTTCACTCACGACGGTGCCCGGCCCCCGGAGCGGGGGCGGGCACCGTCGCCGGTCCCGCGGCGCCTCGGATGCGCGGGGCGCGGCGCACCCGTCGGCCGATGAGGATTCCGGCGAGGACCAGGAGCAGGCCGCACACCTGACGCGTGGTGAGCGACTCCCCCGCGACCAGCGTGCCCAGGAGTACCCCGGTCACCGGGTTGAGCAGCCCGACGAGTCCGACCGTCGCGGCGGGCAGGTGGCGCAGGCCCGCGAACCAGGCTGCGAACGCGAGCGCCGTCGCCACGGCGGTGACGTAGCCGAAGCCCAGGACGGCCGGCGCGTCGAGCGACGGCGGCGCCCCCTCCACCATCACTGCGAACGGCAGTAGCAGGAGCCCTCCGGCGATCAGCTGCCAGGACGTCGACGCGAGCACGTCGGACGCGTGGCTCCAGCGCTTGGCGAGGATGTAGCCGAGGGACGACATGCCCATCGCCGCGACGGAGGCGAGGACTCCGAGGGGGTCGGCCGACGTGGCCCCGGTCAGCAGCATCAGGCAGACGCCGGCGGTCCCGACGGCGGCGCCCACGAGGTGCGCCGGGCTGGGCCGTTCGGCGAGTAGCGCCCACGCGATGGCCATCATGGCCACCGGGGACGTCGCCATGATCGTCGAGGCGGTGCTCGTCGGCAGGAGTTGCGCCGCGACGTAGACCAGGGCGAAGAAGGCGCCCATGTTGAGGGCGCCGAGGACGAGGGACTTCCACCACCACGATCCGCGGGGCAGCTCGCGCCGGACCGCCAGGAGCAGCAGCCCGGCCGGGAGGGCTCTGAGCACCGCCCCGTAGAGCGGGTTCCCCGCGGGCAGGTAGGCGTGGGTGACGAAGTAGGTCGTTCCCCATGCCACGGGCGCGATCGCCGTGACCATCGTCCACCGCAGAGTAGCTTCCATGGAAGACATTATGTCTTCCATGGAAGCTATAGTGAAGCCATGCCCCCGGAACAGCCCCACGGGCCCCACCGCCCCGGTCGGCCCCTCGACCACATCGCCCGCATCCAGGCCGAGTGGGCCCGCGAGCGGCCGGACGTCGACGTCACCCCCCAAGGAGTCATCGGCCGCCTGCACCGCCTGGGCGCGCTGCTCACCGAGCAGCTGTGCCTCGTCTACCGGCGATACGGCCTGAGCGAAGGCGAGTTCGACGTCCTGGCCGCGCTGCGCCGCGCCGGCGAGCCCTTCGAGCGGGCCCCCGGCGAGCTGGCCGCGCACACCATGGTCACGACCGGAGCGATGACCAAGCGGATCGACCGCCTCGAACGCGACGGCCTCGTCACGCGCCGCCGCGCGGCGGGGGACGGCCGGGGCCGGGTGGTGGCCCTCACACCCGCGGGCCGGGACCTGATCGACGACGCGTTCAGCGAGCACATGACCAACGAACGCCGTCTCCTGGACGCCCTCGACCCGGACGAGGCCGCGCACCTGGAGTCCTTGCTCACCTCGTGGCTGGCCCGCGTGGAACCGCCGCGCGGCGCCTGACATCGGGACCGCGCCGGCAACAGCCGCGAGCCGCTCCCGCCAAAGATCAGCCAACTCCACGGGAAGCCTGAATACTTGACGTCGCGGAGTGCCTCCTGTGGCATTCTCGCTGCACTGATGCCCTGCAGATCATCGAGATACGAGGGAGCATTTGGGCGTGACGGAGCACTCGGCAGTCACCGGCGTGCGTGGGCGCGGAGGCATCGTCTCGCTCGTGGAGTCGACGCTTGCGCTCGACCGCGCCGCGGAGCGTCCGCTGACCATGCTGCTCGGGCCACGCGGCAGCGGCACCAGTGAGCTGCTGTGCGTTCTGATGGAGCAGTTCGGGACCCAATACCCCTTCGGATACGTCAAGTTCACGTCGGGCCAGGAGCTGCTGCCGCGCTACGCCCTCGGCCTCCTCGCCCGGCAGCTGGCCCGGAATCTGCCGAGCTACCGGCACACCTCGTTCCCGCGTCTCACCCTGGGGCTGCTCGCCTCCGACCAGGACCTTCCACACCAGGCCCTCACCGGCGGACAGCGCGGCATCAGGGCCGCCCTCGCGGACCTCGAGAAGAAGGCCAAGCACCAGCACGGCGACTACCTGGGCGCCTATCTGACGGTCGCTCAGGCATCGATCGACGCTCCTGACGGAGCGAGCCGGAGCGCACGTGCGCTGCTTGCCACGGCGACCGACACGTCCGCGCGGTCCTGGGCCGGGCGCTGGGACCACTCGGCCGCCGCGTGGTTCGGACAGCACCGCCTCACCCACAGCTCCGACCCCTGGGATGCCCTGCTCGAACTCAACCGCTGGCGCCACCAGGGCGACGAGCGCGACAAGCTCCGGCTCGACCAACTCCTGTGCGCAGCCTTCCTGGAGGACCTGCGCACCAGCGTCAAGGGGCCCTTCCGGCCGCGCTCGTACCTGGTGCTGCTCGACGAGACGCACACCGACCACGGCCGCGAGTTCCTCGATCTGCTGCTCCAGTCCCGGCACGACGACACGGTGCTCGGGCGCCGCCCGTGCGACCCGCTGTCCGTCGTAGCCGGCTGCAACCGGTGGCTGCCCCGCTGGGGCCCCGCGACCGGCGAGGAGTGGCCGTGGCGGCCGCGCGAGCCCGACCGGGCCTCGCTCGCCGACTGGCGCGAGCACCGCCCGTCCGGGGACGGCCAGGACACGTGGTGGTATCCGCTGCGCATGCGCGACCTCGACCGGGAGGAGGTGCGCATCCATGTCGAACAGCAGCTCAACACGCACCCCGAGCTCGGTCCGTTCACCACGCTCGCGCCGTTCGTCCACCGGCTCACCGGCGGTCTGCCCAAGGCCGTCCAACAGGTCTTCGAGGTGCTCGGCGGGCCGAATGTTCCCCAGGTGCCCGGGCCGCAGCAGAACCTCTGGCTGCGCGACCTGCCGCAGCGCACCGTGTCGGCCGGGGGACGCAAGCCCTTGCTCGTGGACGCCGCGCTCGACGACCTGCTCGCCGGCTTCGACGCGGCGGACCGCGACCGCCTCGCCCAATGCGCCGCGGCCGACGACCTGTTCGTGGGGGCGCAGCTGCTCGGCCGCGGCGCGGAGCTGTTCACCGACATCCGCAGCCGCTGGCTGCTGAGTGCTCCCGGCACCCTGTCCCTCCATCCCTGGCTCCGGCGGATGCTGCTGTGGCACCTGGCCGGGCGGGCCGGCGCCTGGGACACCGCGCACGAGGTCCTCGCTGAGCACTACGCGAGCGGGGAGCAGCGCGTTCAGGAGCTTTACCACCTTCTCGCGCTGGAAAAGGTCGACGAGGTCGCCGAGTACCTCGTGACCCTGCGCAACACGGCGCGGACGGAGGAGTGGCTCAGCGCCTTCCACACCATCACCGCGGCCCCCAACCGTCTCGCCCACCCCGGCGGCCCGCTGGAGTTGCGGGCGCGGCTCGCGCCGTCCGACCCCGGCGACCAGGTCACCGTCCCCGCCGTGATCCGCGACCTGGTGGTGGCGCGCTGGCTGTGGAGCGACCCGCTCACGGATCCCGGCAGGCAGCTCAGCCCGGTCCTCGCCGACGGCTTCGTGCACCTGTCCCGACTGTGGAGGAACTACAACGTGGCTCTGGTCAACGAGGCGGAGCGCTACCGGCTCGCGACACCCACCCGTACGTCGTCGATACTCGGGAGCGGGACATGAGCCCTCTGGCCTGGCCCCGGTGGCGCGAGTGGTCCTGGCGGACGGTGAAGCTGGTCGCGGCCGGCGTGGCGCTCGCGGTGGTGTTGTCCGTCGCCGGATTCGTGATAGTCGACAAGGTCTCGGACGCCCGCGCCCGCTGCGCCGACGGCGTGACGCATGTGGACCCGGACCGGGAGTGCGTCGGAGTCACCGACGGTTCGTTCGCGTTCGCCGGACATCTCAAGCGGGTCGAGAAGAAGATCGAGGAGGAGAACAAGCGGGTCTACGACCACCGCGGCACGGACCCGTACGTCACCGTCGCCTATCTCACCTCATTCACGGTCACCGACGACGACAGCAACTCCGAGGACTCCGTTCGGCATGAGCTCGAAGGCGCCTATCTTGCGCAGATCCGGCACAACAAGGGCGACCTCGCGGCCTCCCCGAAGATCCGGCTGCTCGTCGCCAACACCGGGAGCGGGGCGCGCCATTGGGAGCACACGGTCGACGAGCTGATCGCCCGCAAGAGCGCTCCCGACCGGCTCGTCGCCGTGGCGGGCCTCGGTCCGAGCACCGGCCCGGACGTGGCGGCGCTGCGCAAGCTGTCGAAGAGCGGCATCGCGACGGTCTCCAGCATCATGACGGCCACCGACATCAGGGGAATACAGGGTTTCGTGCGAGTCGCGCCGACCAACGCGGACGAGGCGCGGGCGGGCGCCGCGTACCTCAAGCGGCAGAAGAACAAGTACCGCACTGCCGTCGTCATCCAGGACGCCGACAAGGACGACCTCTACGCGTCCACCCTCGGCGACGCGTTCAGCGCGGAGTACCCGGACAAGAAGCACCGCCTCGTCGCGGACCGGATCACGTACGACTCCTCGGTGCCCTCGGCCTGGCCCAACGAACTTCATTACACGGCCGAGCAGTTGTGCGGTGAGCGGCCCGAAGTGGTCTATTTCGCGGGGCGTGGACGCCATCTGTCGCACTTTCTGAACGCGCTCGCCAACCGCACCTGCCAGTCGCGGAACTTCACCGTGCTCACCGGCGACGACACGACGAACCTGACACCGAAGGAACTCGCGGCCGCCGCACGCACCGGCGTGACCATGCTCTACACGGGCCTCGCCCACGCGGACATGTGGCGCAACGACCCGGGGGCGGTCTCGGGACCGTCGGCCGGCAGCTTCCAGCCGGGCGGCCCTCTCGACAAGTGGTTCCCCGGCGACGCCCGTTACGACGGCCAGGACATCATGGGTCACGACGCGGTGCTCACGGCGGCGCAGGCGATCCGGATGGCGTCCAACTGGCAGGGCGAGGTGACGGGGCGCTCGGTCGGCCGGATGTTCCTCCAGCTCGACGGGGACCGCAAGGTGCCCGGCGCGAGCGGCTTCCTGTCGTTCAAGGACAACGGGGACCCGCGTGACAAGGCGGTCCCGATCCTGCGGCTCACGCCGAAGGGCGAGTCTGAGCTGGTGGACGTGTCGGCGCCGGGGGGCGAACCGGCCACGGGCGGGTAGTGCGTCCCGCTACCCACGGCGTTCAACCCGGCTTATTCTCAGGGGTGTTGAACCGGCCGGCCCCGGCGGCAGTTTGTGAGGGCGCGTGGATCCATCCGCTTTCTTCTACACGAGCTGCACCCGTGGCGACGGCTGGCCCGCGCTCACCCGCTTCCACGCCGATCTGGAGTACCGGCTGCGGGCGCAGGAGGGTTACGGCATCAGCGGCGCGCTCGGCGCGGCGATGAACCCCGACACGGTGCCGAGCAGCGCCATCACCAAGGCCGGCGTGATGATCGCGCTCTACTCCCCCAGGTATTTCCTGGACCGCGGCTGCGGCCTGGAGTGGGCCGTCATCCAGTCCCGGATGCGCCACCGCGCGAACATCGAGGGCATCCAGGTCCCCGGCTGTCTCATTCCGGTCTGCTGGAAGCCCGTGGCCGACAGACTGATCCCGCAGGAGGTGCGCCGCTCCGAGTCGTTCCCCGGGCCCGGCGCCTTCGACTGGCTCAGGGAGCAGGGCCTGGAGGCCCTGGTGTCGTCGTCGGACCCGGGCGCGGACGAGCGGTACTACGTGTTCGTCGAGCAGCTGACGAAGAGCATCCTGGAGGCCGGGCGCGCCGGGCTGGCACCGCTCGGGGACGACGAAGCGCGCGACACGCTCCCCGCGTTCGGCTCCGCGCAGGGTGCGACCAGCGCAAGCGACCCCCGGCTCAGGGTGCCCGAGCAGCCCGACCCCCGGCACGAGGGCGCCGCCGGTGAGCCACGCTCGGTCGCCATCAGCTACGTCGGTGCCGACCAGGCGTGGGCCGACTGGATGGACGGCGTGCTCCGCGAGGAGGGCCACACCGTGCGGCAGCGGCGCCGGCGGGTCGGGCGCGAGACCCTGTCGCAGGCCGTGGAGCGCGCACGGGACGGGGCCGACCGGGTCGTGGTCGTCTTCTCCCGCAGCTACTTCGACGCGGGGAACACCGCCCCCACCGACTGGGAGGCCGCCTTCGATCCGCCCGCCTCGGACCCGTCCTGGCTCGTCGCCGTACAGATCGACGCGGCGCCCCGGCCCGTTCTCGTACGCGGTGTCAAGGTCCTGATGCTGGAGGGCTCCGGTCCCGACCAGGCCGAACGGCTCCGCGAAGGAGTCATGGACACGGCGGGTGCGGCGCCCCGCGACCCGGCGGGGGGAGCGCGTTGACCGGGTCGAGACGTTCCGCCACCGATCCGCCGCCGATATCGAACCTGCCGGTCCAGGCGAC
The DNA here is from genome assembly GCF_053607285.1 of Streptomyces sp. NPDC055140. NCBI lineage: Bacteria > Bacillati > Actinomycetota > Actinomycetes > Kitasatosporales > Streptomycetaceae > Streptomyces > Streptomyces sp. NPDC055140. Next base: position 69,156 of record NZ_JBSGTG010000006.1, read on the forward strand.
CCCGTTCGTCGGCCGTGACGAAGAGATCGCCGCCATCCACGACCTGTTCGAGGATCATCGCGCCGTCCTCCTCCACGACCCGGCCGACCGTCAGCACGGGTACGGCAAGTCGGAGGCGGCGATCACCTACTGCCACCGCTACCGCATGCGCTATCGCGTGGCCTGGTGGTTCAACTGCTCGCACGAGAGCGATCCCCACCGGCTGCGTCAGCTGATCGAGCGCGGGACGCACGAACTGCACACCCGGTACCGCGAGGTCCTGCGCGTCACGGAGATCCCCGAACGGCCCGACGACAAGTGGCTGCTCCTGTACGACAACGTGGCCGATCCGGACCGTATCCAGGACCTCTTCCCGGCCGGCGACGCCCGGATCCTGGTCACCTCCCGCCCGCCGGGCGGGGGATGGGACGAGGCCGCCCGGCTGCCCGTCGGTGACCTCGATCCGCCCGAAGTGGCCAGTCTCTTCCGTCAGTTGGCCGAGATCCGGCAGCCCGTGGCCGAGGATCTCGCCCGCACGTTCGCGGGACATCCGCAGCAGATCATCGCGGTGGCCGAGCAGATCCGCCGCGGCACCCCGCCCGCCGCGTGCGTCACGCTCGCCGACGCCGTGCGGCTCGCGCCCGCGCCCACGCGGCCGGCACCGCCGCAGCCGTCGGGCCATGTGCGGATGAGCGCCCAGGACCGGGAGACTCTCATCGACACCCTGCTGTCCTCCCCGGTCTGCAGGGACCTCCCCAGCTACCGTGCCTGGATCGAGGCCATCGACCGGCGGGCGGCGGTATCGTCCGGCCTGCCGTCGGAGACGGAGACCATCCGCACGCGCGTCGTCGGCCTGGTGTCCATCGCCCTCAGCCGGGACGCTCCCGATGTCCTGCTGGCCCTCGCCAAAGCCTTCGAGGACAGGGCCGGTCGGCACGCGGCGCAGCTCGTCCGGGCGCTGATCGGCCCGGCGGCGGCGAACTGGAACGACAACAAGGAGCCGATACGCGCCGTGCTGCCCCCACGCCCCGCCGATGCCCCGTTCTTCTTCACCAGCTACGCGAACCGGGAGGACGACCAGGACCATGTCGCCGAGTTCCACGCGCAGCTCGAACAGGAGCTGCGCATCAAGCGCGGCCGCAACGTGACGAGTACGGGCTTCCTGGACCGCCGCAGTCTCCAACTCGGCCTCACCTGGCGGGAACCGATGGTCGAGGCGATCCGCTCGACGCGGCTCCTGGTCGCGCTGATCACCGCGGACTACTTCGAGAGCGAGTGGTGCCGGCGGGAGTGGGCCGTGATGACGGAGCGCGCCCGCCGGGCCGGGCGTTCGCCGGGGGACGAGCCGGTCGCCATCCTGCCGCTGTTCTGGGTCAAGCCCCGCGGCCCGCTTCCCAAGGATCTGGCCGCCATCCAGTACAGCTCGCCCGCGCTGTTCGGCGGGAGCAAGGCCCCGGACAACCTGATCGACCTGCTGCGCGAGGACAAGAAGAAGGCCGCGGCCTTCGTCCGCAGGCTCGCCGACACCATGATCGACGCGGCGGACCGCGATCTTCCGGCGCTCGACGCGGACGCCGTACGGGACATTCCGCTCGCGTTCGGCGAGTGGGACACGGGGGACACATCACTGTCGGGCCCCAAGGCGGGCTCGGGCCCTGGCAGGGGAGATGCACAGCCGCATCCCGAGCCGCAGCCGCAGACGCACCCGACGCCTGAGTCTGAACCGGATCCAGCGCCCCCCGAGCAGGCCGAGCGCACCCCCGCGCTCTCCCTCGTGCCGGACCCTCGCGTCTCTCCCGACCGGCCCGAGCCTCCGGTACGACCCACAGAGCCCCCGCCCGTGACCGCCCCCACTCCCCCGGCGGCCTCCGACAAGGCCCGGCTGATCGAGGCACTGACGACCGGACCGCTGCGCGAGCCCACGCGGTACACGCCCTGGGTCGAGGCCGTGCTCCGGGACGTCGACCAGGCGCACCGTCCCGCGGTCACGCAGTTCGTCGACCCGCTCAGAAGACGGGTGCACCTGCTCGTGAACTTCGCCTACGACCAGACCACCCCTGACCTGTTCCGCGCCATGGCACGGGCGCTCACCCTGGTCAACCCCGGCGGTGCCACCGCTCCCGACGAGACGGTGACCGCGGTGCACAAACTGGTGGACCGTATCGTCGCGGCATGGCCCCATCACACGTGACACCGAACCGAAGACCGGCGCGCGACTGCCCGTTCTGCCACATCGCCGCGGGTACAGGACCGGCCCGCCTGGTCGCCGCCGACCCGGACGTCATCGCCTTCCTGCCGCTGCGCCCGGTCCATCCCGGCCATGTCCTCGTCGTGCCGCGGCGCCACCTGGAGGACATCTGGGAGCTGGGCGAGGAGACGGCAACGGCCGTGACCCGTACGGTACTTCGGGTCGCGCACGCCGTGCGTACGGTGTTCCGGCCCGACGGGCTCAACGTCATCCAGTCGTCGGGTGCCGCCGCGACCCAGACCGTGCCGCACCTGCACGTCCACGTGGTCCCGCGGTTCGCGAACGACCGGATGGGTCCCATCTGGCCCGCCCCGGCCGACGAGTCACCCCTCGTCCTGGACGATGCGGCGAGCCGGCTGTCCAAGGCTCTAGAACAGGACGGCCAGGGCGATGAGTTGGGCCAGGGCGAGGCCGCCGTAGAAGAGCGCGACCGTCAGGGAACCCGCGGCCCGTAGCGCGCCGGCCCGCTCCGCGCCGGCGCTCGCGTCGAGGCTGAAGGGCTCAATGCCGTTGCCCGGCCGCCGCACTTTGTCGTAGAGCCGTCTGAACAGCCGCTCCTTGTACAGGAAGTACCCGTCGAGCAGCCAGAACGCCACGATGGGGACGAAGCCGGTGGCCGCCACCGTCCGGCTCTCGTTCCCGGCGGCGAAGGCCAGCAGCGCACCCATCAGGGTCAGCGCCCAGCCCTTGATCAGGAACGAGTTGTTGCCCATCCGCGCGACGACGGCCTGGATCAGTTCGAGGTGCCTGATCTGCCCGTCTTCCAGAACTGTCCGGCTCGCAGGTTCCCCTGTCACGGCATTCCCCCTTCGGGCGGAACCCTACCCAGGGGCGCGCGGCGCCGTTACCCCCGTCACTTACTGGCCGAAATAAGCGACTGCTTAGTACGCTGTACGGGCGGGGCCCGCCGGCCCCGTGGTTCCGTACCGCCCGTCACCACCAGTGCGCCTGGAGTAAACGCATGGCATCCCTGCTGCTGTCCCGCCGCGATCTCGAGTTCCTGCTGTACGAGTGGCTCGACGTCTGCGCGCTCACGTCCCGGGACCGGTACGCGGACCACTCCCGCGAGACCTTCGACGCGGCGCTCGAGCTGAGCGAGCAGATCGCGACGCGGCACTTCGCCCCGCACAACAAGAAGAACGACGCGCAGGAGCCCACCTTCGACGGGGAGCGGGTGCACATCATCCCCGAGGTGAAGGAGGCGCTCCGGGTCTTCGGGGAGTCGGGGCTCATCGCGAGCACCATGGACCACGAGGTGGGCGGCGGGCAGCTGCCGTCGGTGGTCGCCGACGCGTGCTTCGCCTGGTTCCAGGCCGCGAACGTCGGCACGGCCGCGTACCCGTTCCTCACGATCGGCAACGCCAACCTCGTCCTGGCACACGGCTCGAAGGAGCAGATCGACACCTTCGTACGCCCCATGGTGGAGGGCCGGTTCCTGGGCACGATGTGCCTCTCGGAGCCGCAGGCGGGATCGTCGCTCGCCGATGTGCGCACGCGGGCCGAGCGGCAGGAGGACGGGACGTACCGCCTCTTCGGGAACAAGATGTGGATCTCCGGCGGCGAGCACGAGCTGTCGGAGAACATCGTGCACCTCGTCCTCGCCAGGACCCCGGACGGGCCGGCCGGCGTGAAGGGCCTGTCGCTGTTCATCGTCCCCAAGGTCCTTGTACACGAGGACGGTTCGCTGGGTGAACGTAACGACGTGGTCCTTGCAGGCCTCAACCACAAGATGGGTTACCGGGGCACGACGAACACCCTCCTCAACTTCGGTGAGGGCGCCCACCGGCCGGGCGGCGCGCCGGGCGCCGTCGGATACCTCGTCGGCGGGGAGAACCGCGGGCTCTCCTACATGTTCCACATGATGAACGAGGCCCGGATCGGCGTCGGCCTGGGCGCCACCGCCCTCGGCTACACCGGCTATCTGCACGCTCTCGACTACGCCCGCACGCGCCCGCAGGGCCGTCCCCTCGCGGGCAAGGACCCGGCCGCGCCGCAGGTCCCGATCCTCGCGCACGCCGACGTCCGCAGGATGCTCCTGGCCCAGAAGGCCTACGTCGAGGGCGCGTTGGCGCTCACCCTGTACTGCGGCCGTCTCCTCGACGAGCAGCACACCGGCGCCACGCCCGAGGCCTGCGCCGAGGCCCGCCTGCTGCTCGACGTGCTCACGCCGATCGCGAAGAGCTGGCCCTCGCAGTGGTGCCTGGAGGCCAACAGCCTCGCGATCCAGGTCCACGGGGGCTACGGCTACACACGCGAGTACAACGTCGAGCAGTTCTACCGCGACAACCGTCTCAACCCCATCCACGAGGGCACCCACGGCATCCACGGTCTCGACCTGCTCGGCCGCAAGGTCGTCATGGACGGCGGGGCCGGTCTGCGCCTGCTCGTGGAGCGCGTCACGGCGACGACCGCCCGCGCGGCCGAAGCGGGCGGAGAGGCGGCCGAGTACGGCGCCCGGCTCGACACCTCCGTACGCCGCGCGGTCGCCGTGACCCAGCACCTGTGGTCGACCGGCGACCCAGAGACCGCCCTGGCCAACGCGAGCGTCTACCTCGAAGCCGTCGGACACGTCGTGGTCGCCTGGATGTGGCTGGAGCAGCTGCTGGCCGCGGCGCCCGGGACCGAGGCCGTCCACCAGGGCAAGCGCGGCGCGTGCCGATACTTCTTCCGGCATGAACTGCCCAAGACCGAGGCGCAGTTCAGCCTTCTGGAGTCCCTGGACCGGACGGCTGTCGACCTCGCGGAGGATGCTTTCTGACCGGTTGACCGGCGCTGCGGCCTGTCCACCGGAGGAGGGCGACGGAGCAGACGGCCGCGAACGCGCACCACGTCGAGACGAACTCCCACCGCCACAGCGCGACACACACCGCCGCGCCGGCCGCGACCAGCACACCGAGCAGTACGAGGCCGCGGTCGGCGGACAGGAGCAGAGAGCCGACCGTGGCCAGGAGATACCCGGCGACCAGGAGCCCGGCGTGCGGCAGGCCGAGGGCGTACCCGACGGCGTGCCCGCGGATCTCGGCCGTCACGGTGCGGGTCGCGAGCGCGTATGCGAGTCCCGCCGCGGTCACAGCCCCGGCCGCGAGCGGGATCAGCAGCAGCCCACGGGCGCGCCGGGGCGCCGCGCACACCACCCCGGCGGGCACCCACAGGGCCAGGACCGGGAGGGCGATCACGGCCCAGGCGAGGGTGGCGGAACCCGTCCCGCCACCGGACCGCCACAGGACGGACTCGACGATCTGATGGGCGCCGAGCAGCAGCGGCAATGCCGCGAGCGGCAGATCACGGGGCCGTCGCGCGCGGAAGGTCCGTACGACGCAGACGGCACCCACGGTGGCGATCGCGGTGCCCGCCACGAGATCGGCCGTCGCGCTCCAGCACATGCCACATCACCACCCTTCCGGGTCGTGCGCGCCGACGCCCGTCGCCGTCCGCAGTGCGGCCACGCTACGACGCCGCGGGCCGCCGCCCGCCGCGCCGACACGGGAGCGGCGGGTCACGCGGCCGATCAGCCCGGCGGTGGCCTACTGCGCCCAGAGCCCTCGCACGTGCCCGAGGTGGCGGGTCATGACGGCGCGCACCGCCTCCTCGTCGCGGGTGACCAGGGCGTCGAGGATCTCCAGGTGCTCCTCGGCCGACGCCTCCAGACGGCCCGCCTCGACCAGCGCGTTCAGCCCGTAGAGCCGGGAACGCTTGCGCAGGTCGCCGACCACCTCGACCAGGTGGTCGTTGCCGGAGAGGGCGAGCAGCCCCAGGTGGAACCGGATGTCCGCCTCGACGTACGCGATGAGGTCGCCGGCCACCGCCGCGTCGACGATCTCCCGCGCGACGGGGCGCAGCGCCTCCAGTGCCGCGAGGTCGGCGGTGGTGGCGAGTTCCGCCGTGGTCGGGATCTCGATCAGCGAGCGGATGTGCTTGTACTCGTCGAGCTGCTTCTCGGAGACGGCGGTGACCCGGAAGCCCTTGTTCGGCACCGCGTCGACGAGACCTTCCTTCGCGAGGTCGAGCATGGCCTCGCGCACCGGGGTCGCGGACACCCCGAAGCGGACGGCGAGGGTGGGCGCCGAGTACACCTCGCCCGCCCGCAGCTCACCCGCGATCAGCGCGGCGCGCAGCGCGTCGGCGACCCGCTCGCGGTAGCTGCTGCGCGTCCCGCCGAGGCTGGGCAGAGCGGGAGCGGCGGACGGGGCGCTGCGCCGGTCGGCCATGGGGTGGTCCTCCTAGGTGCCATGTCACGTTCCACAAGTATCCCGTGGCAGGTGGAGTGCTGCGGGACAGATCTGACGCTGCAGACCTGGCGCTACAGGACGAATCCCGCCGGAAAGGGGTCGTCCGGATCGAGCAGGTACTGGGCCGTCCCGGTCACCCACGCGCGGCCGGTGAAGCTGGGCAGCACCGCCCGGGTCCCGGCCACGTCGGTGGTATCGAGCAGCCGTCCGGTGAACTGTGTGCCGATGAACGACTCGTTCACGAACTCCGTATGCAACGGCAGTTCACCGCGCGCGTGCAGCTGGGCCATGCGCGCGCTCGTTCCCGTACCGCAGGGCGAGCGGTCGAACCAGCCGGGGTGGATCGCCATCGCGTGCCGGGAGTACCGGGCGGTCGCCCCGGGCGCGTACAGATGGACGTGATGGCAGCCGCGGATGGACGGGTCCTCGGGGTGTACGGGCTCGTCCTTGGCGTTGATCGCGTCCATCAGGGCGAGGCCCGCCGCGAGGATGTCGTCCTTGCGTTCGCGCTCGAAGGGTAGGCCGAACTGGTCGAGCGGCAGGATCGCGTAGAAGTTGCCGCCGTAGGCGAGGTCGTACGTGACCGTGCGTCCGTCGGCGAGGGTGATCTCACGGTCGAGGCCGACGGAGAACGACGGCACGTTCCGCAGGGTGACGGACTTCGCCGCGCCGTTCTCCACGGCGACGTCGGCGACGACGAGCCCGGCGGGCGTGTCGAGGCGGATGGTGGTGACCGGCTCGACGACCTCGACCATGCCCGTCTCCACGAGGACGGTGGCGACGCCGATCGTCCCGTGCCCGCACATCGGGAGGTAGCCGGAGACCTCGATGTAGATGACGCCGTAGTCGCAGTCGGGCCTGGTCGGCGGTTGGAGGATCGCTCCGCTCATCGCGGCGTGCCCGCGCGGCTCGTTCATCAGGAGCTGCTTGATGTCGTCGCGGTGCTCACGGAAGTACAGGCGGCGCTCGTTCATCGTGGCGCCGGGGACGGTACCGATGCCGCCGGTGATCACCCGTGTCGGCATGCCCTCGGTGTGCGAGTCGACCGCGTGCAGGACAAGTTTGCTGCGCATGTCGGAAGCTGCTCCCTGGAAGTGGATGCGGTGGACGTATGCGAGTGCGGTCGCGTGGTTCAGACGAGGCCGGCGGCGAGCGCCTGTTCGGTGGCGGCGCGCACGGCCTTCTCCTGGTCCGGCAGAAGCGGCATGCGCGGCGGGCGGCAGGGGCCTCCGTGGCGGCCGATCATGTCCATGGACAGCTTGATGGCCTGGACGAACTCGGGGCGCGAGTCCCAGCGCAGAAGCGGGTGGAGCTGCCGGTAGAGGGAGGTCGCGGTGGCGAGGTCGCCGGACACGGCGGCGCGGTACAGCTCGACGGACGCAGCGGGCAGCATGTTCGGGTACCCGGCGATCCAGCCCTTGGCGCCGGCCAGGGCCAGTTCGAGCAGGACGTCGTCCGCTCCGATCAACAGGTCGAGGTCCGGGGCGAGTTCGGCGATGCGATAGGCCCGCCGCACGTCTCCCGAGAACTCCTTGACCCCGCGGACGAACCCCTCGCGGTGCAGCTTCGCGAGAAGTTCCGGTACCAGGTCGACCTTGGTGTCGATGGGGTTGTTGTACGCGACGACGGGGAGGCCCACCGCGGCGACCGCCTCGTAGTGGGCGAGGACGGAACGCTCGTCGGCGCGGTACGCGTTGGGCGGGAGCAGCATCACGGAGGCGCAGCCGGCGTCCTTGGCCTGCTCGGCCCAGCGGCGGGCCTCGGCGGAGCCGTAGGCGGCGACGCCGGGCATCACGCGCTGCCCGCCGATCGCGGCGACGGCCGTCTCGACGACCTTGGCACGCTCCTCCGGCGTGAGCACCTGGTACTCGCCGAGCGAGCCGTTGGGCACGACCCCGTCGCAGCCGTTCTCGACGAGCCAGGCACAATGCTCGGCGAATTTCGCGTAGTTGACGGAGAGGTCGTCGTTCAGCGGGAGCGGCGTCGCTACGAGGACGCCGTGCCAGGGGCTGCGATCTGACGTGGTCATGGGCTGTGTCTCCTCTGTGGCGTGTGACATGGCACTGATGGATACGGATGTCCGGTCTGAGGTCTGATGGACGTCCGGTCTGATGGATGCGGTCGCCGGAGGGGCGTCGGGCTCACTCGTCGGGCAGGCCCTCCCCCGCCCGAGCGAGCACTCCGAGCGGTACGGGGCGGGCGAACGGCCTTCTGGACGGGAGCAGATCACACCCCGCGAGCCCGGCGACAGCCGGTCCGCACACGCGACCCTGGCACCAGCCCATACCGGCTCGGGTCAGCAGTTTCACGGTGCGCGCGTCCGTGGCCCCGAGTTCGCCGACCGCCTCACGGATCGCGGAGGCCGGCACCTCCTCGCAGCGGCACACGACGGTGTCGTCGGTGACCTGCTCGGCCCAGTGCGCACGCGGAGCGAAGACTGCGTCAAGGGAGGCGATGAACCCCCTTGCCTTTGTACGGGACTTGGCGGCGTCCGCCCACATGCGCGGGTCGGGTTCGCGCCCGGCGAGCCGTGCCGCGGCCGAGCACCCCGCGATGTGGCCCTCGGCCAGCGAGAGGGCGGCGCCGCCCACGCCGGTGGCCTCGCCCGCGGCCCACACTCCGTGGACGTCCGTGCGCTGCTCGTCGTCCACGGCCACGGCCGGCCCTTCGAGACGGCAGCCGAGCGTCTCGGCGAGATCGGTGTGCGGCAGCAGACCGTGGCCGACGGCGAGGGTGTCGCAGCGGATGACCTGCTCGGAGCCCGGCGCTACCCGCCCCTCGCGGTCGAGCGCGGCGACGGTGACCGCTTCGAGCGCGCCGTCACCATACGCTTCCACGACGGTGTGCCGGGGCTTCAACCGCACGCGGCGGCGCATCAGTTCAGCGACGTACCCGGCACCTTCGACGAGCTTGTCCGGGTGGGCGGACAGCGTACGCGCCTGCCGGACTGCGCTCTTCGCCCCGGCGGACTCGACCAGTGCGGCGACTTCGGCGCCGGCCGCGGCGAGCCCGGCGGCGACGGGCAGCAGCAGCGGTCCCGTACCCGCCACCACGGCCGTACGCCCCTGGAGCACGAGCCCACCCTTGAGCATGGCCTGCGCGCCACCCGCGGTGATCACACCCGGCAGGGTCCAGCCGGGGAAGGGCAGCACCTTCTCGTAGGCGCCGGTCGCCAGGATGACGGCGTCCGCACGCACCACGGACGGCTCCTCCTGAGCCGGGCCGTGCAGCGCGTGGACGAGGAAGCCGGATGACTCGTCGAGCCCTTCCACGCACCACACGTGATGATCCGTCAGGTGGGTGATGCGGCCCGTCGCGATCTGCGCGGCCAGGCCGTCCCGGAGCCGCTCCCAGGTCCGCCACTGGTGGTGGAGCGCCTGCGGGCGGCGGGCGCCCAGTTCCTCTGCGGGCTGGCGGTAGAACTGGCCGCCGGCCTGCGCGCCCGCGTCGATCAGCGTCACGCGGCTCCCGCGGACGGCCGCGGCGAGTGCGGCGGCCAGCCCGGCGGGCCCGGCCCCGATCACCGCGAGCGTGCGACGCACCGCGCCTTCATCGGCGCCTTCATCAGGGTGACGACTCATCGCTCCTCCCTCTCGCTCGCGTCGCCCTGTCCGGTGCCGTGCTGCGTGCGGATGTCGTCGCCCGCTTCTGCCCGCACGAGGCAAGCCCGTTGGTTGGGGCGGCCGTTGACGGTCACGAGGCAGTCGAAGCAGACGCCGATGCCGCAGAAGACCCCCCGCGGCTCGCCGGTGCCGCGCGTGGTCCGCCAGGCGGTGACGCCCGCCGACCACAGTGCCGCGGCGACGCTCTGCCCGGGCAGCACCGCGATCCGCGCGCCGTCGAACGTGGCGGTGTGAGCGGGTCCTGGCTCGGCCCTGACGAGATCCAGTGGTGTGCGCTTGCCGGTCAAGACGCCTCCTCGGGGAACCGGTCCGGGCGGAACGGCGCGAGCGCGGGGTCCGGTGCGCCGCCGCCGACCGCCCGGGCGATCAAGTGTCCGGTGCCTGCGGCTAGTCCGATGCCGGCACCCTCGTGCCCGCAGGCGTGGAAGAGGCCGGGCACGCGCGCGTCCTGCCCGATCGCCGGCAGATGATCCGGCATGTACGGCCGGAACCCCAGGTAGGACCGCATCACGTGGACCTTCTCCAGAAAGGGGAACAGCCGCGCCGCCCCCGCCGCGAGGGACCGCACGACGGGCAGCGAGAACGTGCGGTCGAAGCCGACGCGTTCGCGGCTCGCGCCGATCAGCACGGGGCCGGCCGCGGTGCCCTCGACGACCGGTGAGGTCTGCAATGCGGCGGAGTCGCTCGCGACGTCGGCCACGTAGTCGGCGGCGTACACCTTGTGCCGGACCAGGCGCGGCAGCGGCTCGGTGACGAGGACGAAGCCGCGTCGCGGCAGCACCGGCAGCCGGACCCCGGCGAGTGCGGCCAGCTCGCCGCCCCAGGTGCCTGCCGCGTTCACGACGGCGGGGGCGTGGATCTCGCCCCGGCCGGTACGGACGCCTCGTACGGAACCGTCCGCCGCCCGGAGCACCGCGGTGACGGGCGCGCCGGTCAGCAGCCGTGCCCCCGCCGCGCGCGCCAGCCGTACGAGGTGCGCGGCGGCCAGCGTCGGCATCACCTGGGCGTCCTGCGGGTAGTGGACACCGCCCGGCATTCCGGGGGCGAGTTCCGGTTCGAGAACGTAGAGCTCGTCGGCCGTGACCGCGCGCGCGTCGACACCGGCGTCGCGCTGCTGCACGGCGAACTTCTCCAGCGCCGCCAGGCCTTCGGCGGACGAGGCCACGACGACGCCACCCTTGGCCTCGAACTCGACGGCCTCGGCCACGCCCGGTTCCGCCGCGAGTTCGGACCACAACCGGGCGGAAAGCAGGGCGAGTTCGAGCTCCGGTCCGGGCTCCTTGTCGGAGACGAGCAGGTTCCCCTCGCCCGCGCCGGTGGTGCCTCCGGCCACTGGGCCGCGGTCCACCAGGACGACGGAATGTCCCGCCCGCGCCGCATAGAGGGCACAGGCCGCGCCCACCATTCCGGCGCCGACCACTACAACGTCGCAGGTCAGCCGCGTAGTCACGGCAGTACTATGTCACATGTTCCCAAGCGCGCCAAGGGTCACTAGGCTGACGGGCAGCCAACCGAAACCGCTACGGAACACAGCAGAAGGGTGCATCGTGTCCTCCTCCGAGCCCAGGCCACAGCCCACGTCTCAGTCGACGTCACAGCCCACGACGCAGTCCGAGGCCCGACCCCGGCCCAAGGGACGCAAGAACGGCCTCTACGCGGGCCTCTCCGACGAGCTCTCCGCCCTGATGCGGACGGGCTGGGCCGACACCGAGCAGCGCGACCTGCGGCCGGACGAGCAGGCGCCGTACGCCGCCCGCCGCCGCGCCGACCTGTCCGCGCGGTTCCCGGGCGAGCGGCTGGTGATCCCGTCCGGCAAGCTCAAGATCCGCTCGAACGACAGCCATTACCCCTTCCGTCCGTACTCGGCGTACGTACATCTGACGGGAGATCAAGCACGCGACAGCGCCGTCGTGTTCGAGCCGCGCGCCGGCGGCGGGCACGACATCCTCCTCTATCTCCTCCCCCGCGACAGCCGGGACACCGACGAGTTCTGGACCGGCATGACGTCCGAGCTGTGGATGGGCCGGCGCCGCAGCCTCGCCGAGTCCGAACTGGTCCTCGGCCTGCCCTGCCGCGACATCCGCGACGCCGCCACGGAGCTGTCGGCCGCGCCCGAGGCGCCGACCCGCATCGTCCGCGGCCACGACCCGGCACTCGAGGCCGCCGTGACGACGGAGGCGGAGCGCGACGCCGGACTGGAGGAGGCGCTGTCCGAGCTGCGCCTGGTCAAGGACGAGTGGGAGATCGGCGAGCTGCGCAAGGCCGTCGACTCCACGGTGCGCGGATTCACCGATGTCGTACGGGAGTTGGCCACGGCGATCGCGACCTCGGAACGCTGGATCGAGGGCACCTTCTTCCGCCGCGCCCGCCTGGAGGGCAACGCCGTCGGCTACGGCTCGATCTGCGCGGCCGGCGAGCACGCCACGATCATGCACTGGGAACAGAACGACGGTCCGGTGCGCCCCGGCGAACTCCTGCTCCTCGACGCGGGCGTGGAGACGCACACGCTGTACACCGCGGACGTGACGCGCACGCTCCCGATCAGCGGCACGTTCACGCCGCTCCAGCGCAAGATCTACGACGCGGTGTACGAGGCCCAGGAGGCGGGCATCGCCGCCGTTAAGCCGGGCGCGGCCTACCGCGACTTCCACGACGCGGCGCAGCGTTACATGGCGGGCAAGCTCGTGGAATGGGGCCTGCTGGAGGGCGACCCGGAGCGGGTCTTCGAGCTCGGTCTCCAGCGGCGCTTCACCATGGCGGGCACCGGCCACATGCTCGGCCTAGACGTCCACGACTGCGCTGCCGCGCGCACGGAGTCGTATGTGGGCGGACCGCTTGAGCCCGGCATGGTGCTCACGGTCGAGCCCGGCCTGTACTTCCAGCCGGACGACCTGTCGGTACCGGAGGAGTACCGCGGAATCGGCGTGCGGATCGAGGACGACCTCCTGGTCACGGCCGACGGCACGGAGAACCTGTCGGCCGGCCTGCCGCGGTCGGCCGACGAGGTCGAGGCGTGGATGCGCACGCTCGCGGGCGACCGGTAGGGGTCCCGCTGCTGCGACAACCGCCCGCGGGGGCCCGGCCGTCGGAACGGCCGGGCCCCCTCGGACGGTCAAGGCTTACGCCGTCGGGACCGGGTAGGTCGGGTACTCCACCCCGGAGACGTGCTGGACGACGCGGATGACCTGGCACGAGTAGCCGAACTCGTTGTCGTACCAGAGGTAGAGGATCGCGTTGTCGCCGTCGACCTTGGTGGCACCGGCGTCCACGATGGAGGCGTGGCGTGAGCCAACGAAGTCCATGGAGACCGCGTCGGGGGCGGTGGTGAAGTCGATCTGGCGCTTGAGCGGCGAGTTCAGCGAGACGTCGCGGAGGTAGTCGAGGACTTCCTCGCGGGTGGTCTCGCGGCCCAGGCGCAGGCTGAGGATCGCGATCGAGACGTCCGGCACCGGCACGCGGATCGAGCTGCCCGTGATCGGCGCCTTCAGGTCGGGCAGCGCCTTGGCGACGGCGGAGGCGGCGCCGGTCTCGGTGATGACCATGTTGAGCGGCGCGGAGCGGCCGCGGCGGTCGGCCTTGTGGTAATTGTCCAGCAGGTTCTGGTCGTTGGTGAACGAGTGAACGGTCTCCACGTGGCCGCGCAGCACCCCGTACTCGTCGTCCATCGCCTTCAGCGGCGGGACGATCGCGTTGGTGGTGCAGGACGCGCAGGACAGGATCTGCTCGTCCGGCTTGATCATGTCGTGGTTGACGCCGTGCACGATGTTCGGGACGTCGCCCTTGCCCGGAGCGGTCAGGACGACCTTCTCGATGCCGGGACGGAGGTGCTTCGACAGGCCCTCGCGGTCACGCCACTTGCCGGTGTTGTCGATCAGGATGGCGTCGTTGATGCCGTACGTCGTGTAGTCGACCTCGGACGGGTCGTTGGCGTAGATCACCTTGATCTCGTTGCCGTTGGCGACGATCGTGCTGTTCGCCTCGTCGACCGTGATCGTGCCGTTGAACTGGCCGTGGATGGAGTCGCGGCGCAGCAGCGAGGCACGCTTCACGAGGTCCTGGTCGCCACCGCCCCGGACGACGATGGCGCGCAGCCGCAGTCCGTTGCCGGAGCCGGCCTTCTCGATGAGCAGGCGGGCGACGAGGCGGCCGATGCGGCCGAAGCCGTAGAGGACGACGTCACGAGCCTGGCGGCGCTCGATCTTGTTCTCACCCGTGGCGCCGGAGACGGCCTCGGCGGTGAACTCCTCGACCGAGAGACCCCGGTCGTCGGCCCGGTGCGCCTCGGCGAGCAGGCCGATGTCGATCTGCGACGGGCCGAGGTCGAGCGCGGCCAGCGCCTGCAGGAACGGCATCGTCTCGGTGACCGACAGTTCCTCGCCGGCGATCTGGCGGGCGAACCGGTGGGTCTTGAGGATGCTCACCACCGACTTGTTCACCAAGGAGCGGCTGTGGAGCAGGACGGTCACGTCCCGCTCCCTGTGCATCTTCCCGATGATCGGGATCATCGACTCCGCGATCTCCTCGCGGTTCTTCCAGTTGGTGAACGAGTCGTCTTTGACAGTCACAGGTTTATCTTTCGAGCTAGGCGGCGCTCATATGCTAACCCGCCCCCATTTTGATCGTTCAGACGGTCCCCCGGGTTGATCGTTCAGAGGGTCTCGCCCAGCGAAAGCCTCCCTCGTGCCCGGCGCGCCCGTCGGCGTCGCTCAGCCGTCGAGGAGTGTGCGCAACCTGGTGGCGTTGCCCCGTATGTCGCTGCCGATGCTGACGGTGAAGGCGCCGGCGGCGAGCCACTCGGCCGTGTTGTCGACGGTGATTCCGCCGGTCGCCATGATCCGCGCGCCGGGCAGCACGGCGAGCAGCGACTTGAGGTAGGCGATACCTCCGATGTGCGCCGGGAAGAGCTTGGCCACTCCGCGTTCGGCGGCCGTGCGCAGTTCGGACGGGGTCAGGCCGCCCTCGACCAGCAGCCGGTCGGCGTCGTCCGCGACGGGACGGGCGTCGGGGACCTGGAACGGGCTGACCAGGAACTGGGCGCCGGCGGCCAGCGCCTGCTCGGCGATCCGCGGTGAGGTCACCGTGCCGAGTCCGAACACCGCCTGCGGGAACTCCTGGTGCCAGCTCTTGACCAGGCCCTCCCAGCCAGGGGTGGTGGCCGTGAATTCGAAGGTGGTGAAACCGGCGTCGAGCAGCTCGCGGGCCAGTGCGTAGGCGGCGTCGGCGTCGGCGGCCCGTACGGTCGGCACGGCGCGCGCCTGCTGGAGGTGGTCGACGACGCTCTGGACGGCGGGGGTGAGAGACATGGCGGGGAGGTCCTTCGATGGGCGGGGCGGAGTCAGGAGGATTCGGGTGCGGCGATGGCTGCCAGCGCGGCGAGTGCCTCGGCCGCCCCTTCGCCGCGCGCGGTGAGGACGATCTCCTCGCCGGAGCGGATGTTGAGCGACATCAGGGACAGCACGCTGCGGGCCGGGACCTCGCGTGTGTCGGCCGCGGAGCTGCCTTCGGTGCCGGCTCGGCGTACCGTCACGGCTGCCGTGCTGCGGCCGGCGGCCTGGGCGAAGGCCGCTGCCGGCCGGGCGTGCAGCCCTGCCGCCTCGGTCACCACCAGGCGGCGCTCCAACGGCGCCACCGGCGTCGTCGTGCCGTCCGCGTCCGCCGCCCGCTCGGGCGTTGTCCCGGCTGCCGGCCGACCGTTCACCTGCGCGTCCTCCTGGTCCGGTGCCGGTGTCCGCCCGGTCTCTGTCCGCTCTCCGTGACCGCCGGGCCCGGCGGTCACCCGCGCGCCGCCCAGGATCCCGGTGAGCCGGGCCACGATCTGTTCTTCCTCGTGCGGAGTCAGCGGCCGGGGGTCGATGGCCAGCCTGCCGGTGGCGGCGTGGTGGTCCCGCAGGAAGACGGGCGGCTGTCCCTGTGCCAGCTCCGCGGCGAGCTCGGTCGCGTTCCGGCCCGCCTCCTTCGGGTCGACGGTCAGTTCCGTCCGGTGGATGAGCCGGCCCGCCTCGTCGCGGACGACGCGCGCGGAGAGTCCCGGCAGCCCGTCGACGCGCTCGGCGAGCCGTGTCATACGGGCGTGCTGCTGCTCGGGGTCGACGGCGCCGGCCGCGGTTCCGTAGTCGCGCACCGCCTGTACGAGGCCGAGGACGGTTTCCTTGCCGACCTTCATCGGCCGCCCGATGCCGCCGTACTGTGCGCGGCACGCGGCGATCAGGTCGGCCGGTCCGCAGATCAGTCCGGAGGTGGGGCCCCCGATGGCCTTGCCCCCGCTGTAGACGACCAGGTCGGCGCCGGTGGCGGGCCAGCGGCGCAGGTCCTCCTCGGCCGCCGCGTCCACGATCACCGGGATACCGTGCTCGCGCCCGATGGCCACCACCGTCTCCAGCGGGACCTGGCCCTTCTGCACGGCGTGGTGCGACTGGACGTACAGGAGAGCTGCGGTGCGATCGGTGATCGCGGCGGTGAAGTGCTCGGGGCGCGCCTTGTTGACGGCGCCGACCTCGACGGGCCTGCCGCCCCCCATCGCGATCATCTGGCACACGGAGGCGCCGAAGTGGACAGCATGCCCCTTCTGCAGCACCACCTCGTCGGGCGCGCCGCCCGCGTCGGGCAGTCGCTCGATCCGGGCCGGGTCGCTGCCGGCGACGAGGGCGGCCACCGCGATGGCGATGCCGGCTGCGGCGCCGGTGGTGGGGCAGGCGTCCTCGGTGCCGGTGGCGCGGGCGAGTTCCCGGCCCGCGGCGACGAGCAGGTCGTCCATCACTACATGGCCGCCGGCCGCCTCGCCCATGGCGGCGATCACCCGGTCGTCGAGCCGGCTGCCACCGAGGGCGGTCATCTTGCCGCTGGCGTTGATGGCGTGGGTGAGGCCGAGGTCCTCGTACAGCGTGTTCATGGTGCCTTTCGTGGAGAGCAGATCGATGGCGTCGGGTGAGGCCGACTTCTTCGGGGCGCGCCGAGAGGCCCTAGGTGCCCGCGATGGGGAAGAAGAGCCCGAAGAGCATGGCGCCGAGGATGGCGCCGCCGGTCAGCGGCTTCTTCCACCAGTAGAAGAGCGCGGCGCCAAGGGTGGAGCCGAGGCCCACGGGGAGGGAGGCGGTGGCCGCGGCGATGATCACCAAGGGGCCGAGATAGCGGCCTGCGGAGTTTCCGGCGCCCATCATCACGTCGGCGCCGAAGGTGGAGGTGCCGCCCGCCGAGTTCACGGTGGCCCGCCGGATGGCCAGGATCAGGGCGCCGATCAGCGCGCCCAGCAGGGCGCCGGTGGGCAGGGCCAGCCAGAAGTGCTCCAGAGGGGCGGTGATCCCGGCAGCCAGCAGCATCGCGGGGATGCCGATGCCGACGCCGGTCTGCAGCGAGCCGCCGATGTCGAGGATGCCGACCATCGGCCCCTCGATGATCCGGGCGAACAGGAAGCCGGCGCCGAAGGCCGCCGCCGCCCCGTAACTCCCGCTGTCCATACCGCCCTTGAGCATCGCGGTGACGGCGACGTCGCTGAAGGTACCGGTGCGGTAGACGTAGTACAGGTGCGTGCCGGCGAAGATGCCGGCGGCCAGGGCCGCCACGAAGAGCGGGAAGGCCCATTCCGAGAGCCAGAAGCTGCCCTCGCCGGGCACTTTGCCGCGGGTCCTGCCCGCGGGTGCCGCAGCTCCCGCGGTGGTGGTGGCGTCGTTCGTGGTCATCGCGGTGCCTCGCTCACTTGGTCGGGGTGGTGCCGGTCGCGTCGTGGAGCCGGCTCAGCCAGTGCGGCACGTCCGCCTTCATCTGCTGCAGCAGCTGGATGTCCACGCCGCGCAGGAAGGCGCTGCCGACGAACAGCAACACGACCGCGCCGGCGAGCGCCTTGGTGACCCTGGTCCAGCCCAGGTCGTCGATGCCCTTGCCGACCACGATGCCGAGCACGATGCCGGGAACCGCGTTGCCCATCACGACATGCGCCAGACCACCGAGTACGGTGCCCCAGCCTCCGCTGCGCCGCCCCGCGTCGACCGCCGCCATCCAGAAGACGATCGGCATGACGGGGTTGATCAGCCACTCAGAGGCGGGGCCGAGCACATCGGCTGCGACGTTCTGCAGTGAGTGCGGAATGGACGCGGCGGTGGTGTTCAGAACCGTCACCAGGACCAGGCCGACGCCCGCCCCGTAGGCCGCCATCCGGCGCGGGTTGTGCAGCGTCTCGTCGAGGTTGCGGTTCTTGGTCATCGACAGCGCGGCGGCCCAGTGGGGCACGATGCGGTGGTCGACGTCCGAGGTCAGCGCGCCGGTGCCGACGGCGCTGGCCCAGGCGTTGAAGAAGAAGCCCAGGCCGAAGGAGAAGTGCGCGACCGGGTCGTTCTCGCAGGCGTTGAGTTCGCCCAGGGTCCGGAAGGCACCCATGCCCTGCACCTTGGGCGCGTGGAACATGCGGGCCACGCCCGCGCTCGCCCCGAAGCCGATCAGGGCGCCGATGACCATCGACTCCAGTGCGATGGTGAGCGTCTCGTTCATGCGGGTGTCCTCACCTCATGTGGAGCGCGTGCTGGAGTGGCGTCAGCCGCTCCTCGCGTACGGAGAATGCGATGGCGTCCAGATCGAGTGCGGCGGTGCGCACCTCGATCCGCAGGGTCAGCTCGTAGCTGCGGCGCTCGCGAGCGAAGAGCAGACCCAAAAAACGTTCAGTCCAGCGGTGTTCGACCGCGGACGCGATCTCGACGGCAAGCGGCTCGACCCGGAAGCAGACGCCGTCCGTCAGCTTGCCGACGGCACCGGAGACCTGCTGCATGGCGGCGGCGAACGCCTTCTCGCGGGTGGGCCCGGTGCCGCTGACCCGGACCGTGTGCCGGTCCTCGATCACGCCGACTCCCCGAGCTTCTTCAGCAGCGCCTCGGTCACCTTGAAGCCGAGTTCCTCACTGTCCAGGAAGCCGAAGCCCAGCACGGTCTTGCCCTGCTGCACGGCGGTGATCCCGGCCTGCGGAGAGCGCATACCGAACTCGATGTCATGGCCGTACTTGGCCTTGGCGGTGACCGCGCCCGCGCCGCCACTGCCGCAGAACGAGATGCCGAGGGCCGCGCCCTCGGCGGCCATCACGTCGCCGACCTTCATGTCCGCGCCGGGGCCCGGGATCAGGATGGGTTCGCCGCCCGCCGCCCGTATGCCGTCGGCGACCGCCTGGCCCTTGCCGAGCCGGTGTCCGATCACGATCTTGACTGCCATGGTGCACTCCCTTTGTCGTTCGTCGATGCCTGGCCCGCTGGTGTGGGGCCGGTCATGCTTGTGCGTTCTGTCGTGCCGGTGAGCTCTCCTGGAGCTGCCGCGCCGTCTCGAAGTGCAGGGCGAGCAGGAGGACTTCGGTGTCCTGGGCGGCGTGACCCAGGGGTGTGCCGTACCCGGCGATCAGTTCGCGGGCGGCGGCCAGCGGGCCCGGCGTGATCTCGTCGGCCACTCCGGGGTCCAGCGCGTCGAGGTGTTCGCCGGCGCGTACCCGGCGGACGAAGCCGAGGGCGTGGACGGCGAGCGCGAGCCGGCGGTCCTCGTCGAAGGAGATCCTCTCCGCTGCGGCGCGTTCCTCGATCAGCGGGAGCAGCCGGGCCAGGGCGTGGCGGTCCTCGTCGCGCACGGGTTCGGCGGTGTCCGCCACGGCGCCGGCGAGCGCCTCGATCAGGGGGTCGTCAGTCATGCGGTGGCCTTTCGTATCGGCATCGGGCGCCCGGCACGGACGGTCGCGACGGGCGCGAGCCAGGGTCCTGCCGGGCGGGTGACTCCCTGGGAGTCGGTGAGCCGGTCCGGCGCGCCACGGTCCTCGAGCAGACTCAGGTCGCCCGCGGCGCCGGGCCGCAGCGAACCCAACTCGCCTGCCATGCCCAGCACTTCGGCCGGGTGCGTGGTGGCGCACCGGATGACCTCCGGCAGCGGCATCCCCAGGGCGAGCAGTTTGGACAGGGTGCGGGAGAGGTCCCGCACCGGTCCGTTCATGTTGCGTGCGTGCAGGTCGGTGCTGATGGTGTAAGGACGGATGCCGGCCGCCAGAGCGCGTTCCGCGGTGTCGAACGCGAAGCTGGCGCTGCCGTGTCCCACGTCGAACCGGACCCCGCGCTCCAGTGCCGCCCGGACCTGCGGCAGCGGTTCGGCTCCGTCGCCGAAGAGCCCGCCGGGCTTGCCGTGGAAGGCGTGGGTGACGACGTCGCCCGGCCCGAGCAGGTCCAGGACGTCGCCGAAGGCGGGCGGGGCGTTGCCGACGTGGACCATGACCGGCAGCGCGTGCGCCGCGGCGAGTTCCCTGGCCGCGCGCAGCGGCGCCAGACCGCTGTCTCCGAGGACCGACCGGCTCATGCGGACCTTGAGACCGCGCACCACCGCCGGGTTGTCGGCGAGGATCCTGCCGGTGCCCTCGACATCGATGTCGGCCGCGCCGCCGACGAGTTCTTCGGTGCCGTGCACGAGGCCGTGCCGGGAGATGTTGAGCCAGCTCAGCACGCGGGTGGCGGCCGGGGTGACGACCGAGGAGGCGAAGTGCGGCCAGTCGTCGCTGCCGCAGCTGCCCGCGTCGACGACCGTCGTCACCCCCTGCTGCACACCGGCCAGATCGGCCGGGACACCGAGGCCGGTGGCGCCGTCGTAGATGTGCGTGTGCAGGTCGATCAGACCGGGGGTGACCAGCAGACCCGTCGCGTCGTACACCTCGGCGCCGGCCGGGTCGAGCGTCCCGGCCAGGCCGACCGCCGCGATCCGGCCACCGGCGAGTGCGACATCGCCGGGCTCGACGGTGCCCCGCTCGGGGTCGACCACCTGCCCGCCAAGAATCACAAGATCGAAACGGTTGACGACGGATGCCTGCACAGCCATGGACGGCGGCCTTCCACTGAGCATGAGATAGGGCGTGGGGGGACAACTGCGGAGCACCGAGGCGTTCCGTAGGGTAGATTCGCGTTCCGTAGAACGGATTGACTGCACGCTAGCCGGATGCCTTCGGAGGGTCAATGGATCGCGAAGAGTCGATGAAATCGACGGGTGCCCCGACGAACGCCTCGTCAGCTACGCGTAAACCGACGCCGCCGGAGCTCCGGCCGGAGAGCCCGCACGGAACCACCCAGGGACAGTCCGAGACCTCGGGCCCGGTCAACTCCGTCGCCAAGGCGCTGCGCGTCCTGCACGCCCTCGCCCATCCGGACGCCCCCCACAAGCTGGGCGAGATCGCCGAGCGCTCCGGCGTCCCCAAGGCCAGTACCCACCGCATCCTCGCGACCCTGATCGAGGAGGGCTACGCCGTCCCGGACGGCGAGGGGCGCTACGGCATCGGCACCCAACTGCGCGCACTGGCCGCCCAA
The DNA here is from genome assembly GCF_053607285.1 of Streptomyces sp. NPDC055140. Lineage (NCBI taxonomy): Bacteria > Bacillati > Actinomycetota > Actinomycetes > Kitasatosporales > Streptomycetaceae > Streptomyces > Streptomyces sp. NPDC055140. The sequence goes on from NZ_JBSGTG010000006.1 coordinate 90,535, forward strand.
GTGCTGTCGGACGACACCGTCGGCATCGACGCGGTCCTGCGGGCACTCCAGCAACGCCTGGGCCAGGCAGTCCACTTGGCGGTCCTCAGCGGCGACCACGCCACCTACACCCACAAGGTCGACCCCGGCCTCGCCTACCGCATCGCCACCGAGGTGGGCACCCGCCTCCCCCTGCATGCCTCGGCCGCGGGCAAGGTACTGCTGGCCCACCTGCCCGAGACCGAGACGAAGGCACTGCTCGACCGGACCGGCCTCCCGGCCCGCACCTCGCACACCGTCACCGACCGCACCACGCTGCTCAGCCAGCTGGAAACGGTCCGGCACACCGGTTTCGCGACCGATTACGAGGAAGCCGACGAGGCGATCTGCTCCCTCGCCGCTCCCGTCCTCGACACCGACGGCTCTCCGGTCGGCGCGGTCTCCGTGTCCTCCCTGGCCGCCCTCGTCACCGAGGAGCAACTCACCGCGTTCGCCCCGGCGGTCCGACAGGCGGCCCAGGAGGTCTCCCGCAGACTGTGACGCGCACCCCAGTGCCCAGCCCCGCCCGAACGGCGGGGCTGCGCGGGGCTCCCCGGCCACATCAGCCGGTGTAGACCTCCGCACGGTCGACGCTCACGAACGAGGCGGTGGACTGCGCGCTGTGCTCACCCGTGACCCGCACTCGCAACGTGTGGTGTCCGGGCGTGAGCCTTGGGCTCAGGTACTGGACCGTCTCCCCGGTGCGGATGGCGCCGTAGAAGTCCACGCGTTGTTCCGGCCCACCGTCGATACTCAGATCCGCGTAGCCGTTCCCCACGTCACGTACGGACAACAGGGCGATGCGGGTGCCGTCGAAGGTGAAGGTGGCCGAGGCGTCGGCGCGGTCGCTCCAGTGGTCGTCGCTCCAGAAGCACTGGGTCGCACAGCCGGTGCCCGAGTTCCAGGCGCCGCTGTAGGTGACGGTTCCGGCACCGTCGGAGCGCCCGTCGTCGTTGATCCAGTAGTTGCCGGCCCCGGGGTCCCCCGACGGCAGGTCCTGCGTGGCGCCCATGGCGAGCGGCCGGCCGAAGTCCGGGCTGCCGTCCGCCTTCCAGCCGAACTTCTGGGCGCGCGTGGTGCGGTTGCTGTAGGTGAGGGCACTCGTCGTCTTGGCGTGGTAGACGATCCAGTCCTCGCTGCCGTCGGGCGACTTGAAGAACGCGTGGTGGCCCGGCCCGAAAACTCCGTGGTCGTCGGCTCGGGAGAAGACCGCACCTTGATGCTGCGTCCAGTTGCCCGGCACCAGCGGATCGGCCGTGTCCGGGAGCGACATCATCCACAGCTGGTAGTCCGGCTTGCCCGTGTCGCACGTCGAATACGTCATCCACGTACGGCCGTTGCGATTCAGGAACTCCGGCCCCTCACGGACCTCCGGGCAGCCCCCCGCGCCGTCGATGGCCACCGCGTCGCCCGAGATCGTGTAGGGGTTGGACAGCGGTGCGATGTTGAGGCCGTTGTGCTGGTACTGGTTGATGCCGCTGTAGGCGAGGTAGAGCCGCCCGTTGTGCTGCAGGATGCCCGCGTCGATGGCGAAGTCGTTCGCATGGTTGGGCGGCGCGAGCTCGGCCTTGAAGTGGTAGGGGCCCGCGGGATCGTCCCGGTCCGACTCCAGGACGTAGAGGCGGTGGTGGCCGTCCACGCCGTCGTCCGCGGTGTAGTACATGTACCAGCGATCACCGAACCGGTAGAACTCCGGCGCCCAGATGTCGCGGTTGCGCGAGCTGTCCGTGTCGGTCCACACCGTGACCGGATCGGCCGTCAGCAGGGTGCTCAGGGACGGCGATCGCCACATCCTGATGCTGTCGCCCTGCGTCGTCGTGAGGTAGTAATTGCCGTTCCAGTACGTCATGTACGGATCGGGGCCGCTGTTCAGCGGATTACGGAACCCGCCCGCAGCGGCGGCGGCAACCGTGCGCGGCGCGCCGGGCGACGGATCGGCCGACGCGGGAAGGACGCCGCCGATGAGTGCCAGGAGCGCACCGAACGCCACAACGGCCCGGCGGACGGTGCGGAGGGAGCTCGACAGGGACATGGGCAGCCCTTCGGAGGCGGCTCCCCGAAGGGAAGCCGGCACGGGAGCGCGACGTCGTTACATCGATGTAAACCTGTGACGTCACCGTAGGGACGGCTGCGACACCTGTCAATTGCGCAGCAGTCCCACGGGACTTCGGGTCATCCCCGTCGGTGACGAGGGCTGGATGTGGGCCAGGCCTTTCGAACGAAAGGCCCTAGGTGAGCAGGAGGGAGCGCACGTCGGCGTAGCCGTCGCCCGCGTCCGAAGACCGGGTGTCGAAGACCCGGGTGACGGGGGCGCCGCAGGTGTGGGGCGTCCATCCCGGCCTGCCGTCGCGGATGAACGCGAGCGCCGCGCCGTGGACATCCGCGGCAAGGGCCTTGGGCGGCTCGGCACCGGCTACGGCGGTGATCCCCTCGGCGTCGAGGCAGTCGAAGTGGAACGGCACATCGAGGCAGTGCGTGGCAAGGCCGAGGACGGGCGAACGCCAGGCGAACCGGTACAGCCAGGTGGGGGCGGTGCCGCGAGCCCGGGCGACGCGGGCCACGGCGGTACGGAAGACGTGGTCCGTGACGTACTGGCCGACGAGGTCGGCCGTGTCCAAGTCCGGGTGATCGGCGACATACGCGGTGGCGACGGCCTCGTCCACACCGCACCCGGTGAGGATCCGGGCCGGCACCGCCGTGGCAAGTCGGCCCCGCACGGGGTGCAGCGCCATCGTGAACTCGTGGTCGGTGGCCCCGAGTACGAGCTCCTTGTCGGCTCCCACACCCGCTGCGAGGGCGTCCAGGGTGGCCTGGGGGATCAAGTCGCCATCGACCATCGGAGCAAAGGGCAGGCTTTTGCTGATCAGGCTGGTGAGCCCGGCCAGAGCATCCTCCGGGTCCGTGCCCGTGCCCGTATCCGTATCCGTATCCGTGTCGGTGTCCGCTGCCAGGGATGACACCCGCTTCTGCAGATCGAGGATCTGTTCCTCGCTCAGCTGGGACAGACCGGTTCGCGTCGGTTGCACGCCGCCCAGTTCGGCCAGCTTCCGCCCCACACGTTCCGCCCCGGCCGGCGACACCTGCGAAACCGGGCCGGACAGGCAGTGCACGCGGCGGAACAGGTGCTGCGCGCAGGGCATTCCCAGCAGGGTCAGCACGGCCGCACCGCCCGCCGACTGACCGGCGATCGTGACACGGCCGGGGTCCCCGCCGAAGCGCCGGATGTTGTCCCGCACCCATTCAAGGGCCAGCAACCAGTCACGGACGGCAAGGTTGTGCGGTGCGTCGGAGATCCATCCGAAGCCGTCGAATCCGAGCCGGTAGCCGACCGAGACGACGACCACCCCGTCACGGTTGAAGGAGGCGCCGTCGTACCAAGGGCTCGCCTGGGATCCGGCGACGAACCCACCCCCGTGGATCCACACCATCACCGGCAGGCCGGCGTCCGGAGAGGGATCCGGGGTGAACACGTTGAGATTGAGCGTCCCGTCGCCCGGGATGCTCGGCTCGGGGATGAAGGTGACCTCGGCCAGGGGGCGGCGCTGCGCCGTCGGTCCGTAGGCGGTGGCGTCCAGGACGTCGGACCACGGCTCAGGAGGGACGGGCGCGGCGAACCGGAGTCCGCCGACGGGGGGTTGGGCGTAGGGGATGCCGAGGAATCGGACACCGCTCTCACGGCGCTCACCGCGCACGGGGCCGTGGGCGGTGCGGACGACGGGCTGCTCCGCGGGATGGTTGGTCACTGGTTGCTCCTCGTTCACTCATGTCGTAGGCGATGGTGGGCAGTTGGGAGGCTCAGCGAACGCTCCGGACCCGCAGTACGCCCAGCGCGCCCACGAGGGAGACGGCCGCGGCGACCGGGAACAAGGCCTCGTAGCCGCCGGCAGCGACGATCCAGCCGGCGAGGGTGGGGGCGAGAATCTGCGGTCCGGCGTTGGCGATGTTGATGACACCCATGTCCTTCCCCACGTCGGCGGCGCGGGGCAGGACCTTGGTGATCAGGGCCATGTCGACGGCCATGTAGGCGCCGAACGCCACACCGCCGACGATGTTGTACGCGAGCATGCCGCCCTGAGTGGGCCACAGCATCGGAAGCGCCAGGGCCAGCGAGGCCACGGTCCCGGAGGCGAACACGAACGGCTTCACCCTGCCGACCTTGTCGGCGAGGGGCCCGAGAAGGACGGTGGGCGACCGTGCACAGCGCGTTGACGACCATCAGGAAGCCGACGGTCGGCAGCAACTCCTGGGGCGGGACCTTGATGTAGTCGGCGAGCAGGTACAGGTTGTAGGTGAGGACGATGAAGTAGCCCAGCATGACGCCGAGTCGCGAGACGAAGGCCCAGCCGAAGTCCGGGTGCCGGCGGGGGCTGACCCAGAAGCCGCCGAGGAACTCCCTGAGCGAGAACGGCTCACGCGGCAGGTCACGGGCGTCGCTGTCCGGGGACATGACGACGAACACGAGCGCCGCGACGACGATGACGGCGGCTGTCAGGTAGTAGCCGTTCTCACCGGCGAACCGGCCGCCGAATCCGCCGATGACACCGTCCAGACCGAACTTCGTGCCCGGCACCCCGCCGATGATCAGTGCGGCGGCGATCGTGCCGAGGGGCACACCAAGACCGACCAGCGCGGAGAAAGTTCCGTACCGGGCGGCCGGGACCCGATCGGGCATCGCGGCGGTCAGGGCGGCTTGGTAGCCGTTCATGATGAACTGCACGACGCCCCAGCTCAGGCCGAGTGTCGCGATGCTCGTCGCGTGTGCCTGGGCGACCAGGGCCAGTGCGCCGAGCAGCGCGCACAGAAGGATCCACGGCGCCCGGCGGCCGAACCGCGACCTCGTGCGATCAGACAGCTGCCCGAACACCGGATTGCCGATCGTTGCGAGAACAGCCCCCATGGTGCTGGCCGTGGACAGGGCGGAGGTGTCGTTGGTGCCGGTGATCTGGGCGACCTGGATCGGCAGCAGGAAGCCGCCCACGCCGAGCCACAACAGGTAGAGGGCGATGTTGGCGGCCGGCAGCGTGACGTAAAGCCGTGCGAGGCGTCGCGGAGGCGCGGGTGCGGCGGCCTCGGGCTCGGCGCCGGCGACGGCGGTCGCGGTCGCGTTTTCAGGAAGTGAATGGGTCATGGTGAGGCCCCTTGAAGAGCGATGCCGATAAGTGCGGACGCGGTGGGGGCGCGCGTTGAGGAGGAGAGTAGGTGACACGTGTAATCAGCGGAAGAGGTCTGACGGCGCGAGTTGTGTTCGTCATCAGCTGCGGGACCACTCACGTGTTGAAAAGTTGAAGCCAGTGATCGACGTCGGACCAACGTCTCCGTCAGCCACGACGCGGTCGCCGCGTGCGGCGACGCTGCTGTTACGTCACCATGCCGACCGCCCTGGCTAGGCGGTTTCCCGGATCACCAGACCTGTTCGGAGGTAGGAGCGGGTCTCCGCAGGAGTGTCGGGGGCGCCGATCAGGCGGTCCAGCATCGCCGCGATCTCTCGTGCGGGAGTGAAGTCCATACGGACCGTCGTCAGCTTCGGGCGGAGCAGCCTGCCGATCAACAGGTCGTCCGCACCCACCACGGCGACGTCCTCCGGGACGCGCAGCCCGGCGTCCTGCAGGGCGCGAACCGCCACGGACGCGTACTCGTCGTTGTATGCGAACAACCCGTCGGCCCCGGTCTTGACGAACAGCTCGGCCCACCGCACCGCCGCCTCCTCACCGAGGGCGAGTTCCTGGCGCACGACGGTGACCGAAGCATGTGCGCGCGCCGCGGCCTCGGCACCGGAGAGCCTGGGCACGGCGAACCCGCGCAGCGACGCATCGGCGGGGACGATCACACCGATCTTCCTGCGTCCGGCCGCGACCAGGTGTTCCACAGCCATCGCGCCGACCTGCATCTGATCCGCCACCAGAGCGTGCGCGCCGGGGACCGGCACCGGCCCGGCGCTGACCACGACCCCGATCCCGGCCCGGTGCAGCAGGGCGACGGCTTGCTCCTCCAGGCTGTCGTCCATCAGCGACAGCACCGCGTCGGGCCTCAACTCGGCCCACCGGCGAGCGGCCTCCGCGCCCCGGTGTCCCGTCGGGCCGTAGAGCACGGCCGTGTAGCCGAGCTCCGAAAGGGCCAACTGCAGCTCGGCGAAGTACTGGGCGAACAACGGCCCTGCGATCACTGCCGGGGTGGTCAGCAGAACGATCCCGCTTCGCCCCGCGCGCAGTGCCCGCGCCACGGCGTGCGGCACGTAGCCCAGCTGCAGGGCCGCTTCCCTGACCCGCTCCCGGGTCGCCTCGCTGACGCGTCCGCCTCGGGTGTTGTTCAGGACGTACGAGACGGTGGCCCGAGAGACTCCGGCGGCGCGTGCCACGTCTTCACTGGTGGGCGGGGTGCCGGCCGAGCTCTGCGAGGACTTCGAGGCCATGATGCCCCATCATCGCAGAAGAGGCCGGTGCCGCTTCCTCGCCGACGCCGGCCACGAGCTGCGCACCCCGCTCACCGCCGTCCAGGGCTTCGCCGAACTCCTCCTCGACGAAACCGACATGGCAGGACCGGCGACGGCATGAGGCACACACCCTGATCGCCCACGACGCAGACCGGATGAGCCGCCTCGTCGACGGCCTTTTCCTCCTGGCCAAGCTCGGCGACAGCGAAAGCGGCACGCCCGCCGCACACCGCGAACCCGTCGACCTGCTCTCTCCGGCAGCCGATGCCATCGCCACCACCGCGATACGCCACCCCCACCGCGGCATCACTCTGAAGCCCCTGGCAACCCACGCCACCAGCCGCGACAGCGACCTCGACATCATCGAGGCCCCCGGCGACCCCCACCAGCTCGCCCGGGTCCTGGCCAACCTGCTGTCCAACCCCTGCGCCCACACCCGCATCCATGTCCGGGTCGGCGCCGCCCGCACCCCCCGTCGTGGAGGACCTCGGCAGCGGCCCACAGCTGCTGTCCGGCGTACCGGTCTGTGTCATCGAGGTCGCAGACAACGGCCCTGACATCAGGCCCGACGAGGCCCCTCACGTCTTCGAGCGCTTCTACCGCGCGACACCGCTCGATCAACCGGCCGAACCCGAGGCCGCAGCCGCGGTCGGATCCCCGGCCGTCTCGGAACCCGGCCCCGAACCCGGCTCCGGCCTCAGGGGTGAGCCGGAGCGTGTCGATGCCGATGGGCCGGGACGCAGCACGTAACGCGTGGTGCCTCCCGACGCCGAAGCCGGTCTCAACCGGCTTCGGCGCACGCCATGTTGGGCCCGATTCCGCCGCCCTGCCCTCTGCTCAGGCTGTCGGAATTGCCTCTCCTGCCGGGCCACCGTCCTCCAGTGAGCTTCCTTCCGGCCCGAGCGGGCGGCCCTCCCACACAAGCGTCTGCCAGCCCTGGTCGGGCGAGCCGGAGAGGACGACGACGCCCGTGTTGCCCAGCGGGCGGCTCGACGCGTACGCCACGTCCACGTTGGCCGCCCGTGCGGCCACCCACATCCGGATCGCGGCACCGTGGCTGACCATGGCCACCGTCTCCGCCCCCGACCCGGCGGCCTCCGCAACCACGGAATCGAAGCGCCCGAGGGCCTCCACGCCGTCTTCGCCCCCGGGCATCCGGCGTTCGACGTCGCCTGCGGACCAGGCGAACGCGGTGGAGAGGTACAGAGCGGCGGCCTCGTCGTCGCCCCGCATCTCCAGTTCCCCGGCAACCAGCTCCCGGATGCCGTCCCGAACCTGGACCTCCAGCCCCGTCGCAGCGGCCAGGGGAGCGGCTGTCAGCTGGGTGCGCAGCAGTGTGGAGACGTAAAGGGCATCGATCTTCTCCCCCGCCAATGCCTGCGGCAGCGCGGCCGCCTGGTCCTGCCCCAAAGGCGTCAGCCCCGGGCCCGGCACCTCGGTGTCCAGCAGGTGCTTGAGGTTGGACGGGGTCTGGCCGTGGCGTATGAGCAGCAGGCGCATGCGGGAAGGACCTCCTCGGAGCGGATCACGTCCTTTCAGCCTCCCACCTGGGCCTGTGGACGACACACGGGGGAACCGCCCCACACCCGCCGTCCCTCCCCCGAGCCGCCCTCGGAAGTGGCTCCATCCCCGTCATGGCCGTAGCCGCGCCAGGCGAGCGGGGACAGTGGAAGGGGGGATGTGCCATCTATTGCGGCCGATCGCGCCGTACTTCTGGTTCGTCCGCCGCGCCCTTCCCGCTCGTCGTCTCCACCGACGTGTTCTCTTCGTCGAAGTGGAGGGGGAGCGTCGGCTGATACCCGCCCGCGGAGATCTTGTCCACCATCCCGGCGAGATACCCGCAGGCTCGCGAGATCTCCTCCTGGGCCTGGTTGCGCTCGCTGACGGCCGCCGCGACGAGCAGGGCGGTCAGCGCGGAGGAACCGTTGAAAGCCTGCAGGGTGATCATGCTGGTGAGCAGATCCTGACCGGCGAACGGGCCGGACCCCCGGGCGGCGGCGACGATCGTGAAGGTGGACACGGCCAGGGCGCAGGGTGCGGCCCCGGCCAGCTGGAAGCGGAAGGCCGCCCAGATCAGCAGCGGGAATCCCAGGAACATGAGAGGCGTGCTGCCGCTCCCGACGAGTCCGACGCAGGCGGTGGCCACGAGGAGCAGGAATCCCTCCGCCCAGCGGGACGGCGGAGCGTTCTTCGGCCAGCGTGCGGTGCGGAGAACGAGCAGGACCGGCGTCACCACCAGGACGCCCATCGCGTCGCCGGTCCACCAGACCGACCACGTCGGCCAGAACCCGTCGGCGCTCACCACACCGGCGAGGGCCAGGGTTCCGCTGCCGATCGTCGCGCTGACCAGCATCCCGGTGAACGCACCGAGAAAGATCAGGGCGAGCACATCCCGCAAACGGGACAGTTCGATACGGAATCCGGCACGCCGGAGCAGTGCGTAGGAGCAGACGGGCGCGAGGGTGTTTCCGGCCACGATGGCGAGAACGGCCGGAACCGACGGTCCGAGGGAGGCGTTGACCAGGAGCGCGCCGAGCGCGATCCCGGGCCAGATTCGCGGGCCGCGCAGGAGCAGGCTTGCCAGGGCGATACCGGTCGGCGGCCACAGCGGGGTGACCTGGCCGCGCACCAGCTGCTGGAGCAGTCCCAGCCTGGCCGAGCCGTAGTAGACCGCGGCCACGACACAGATCTCCAGGGCGGCCGCGGTGCCGCGCCGGAGCCGTTCTCGCCGGGCGACTGTCATGGGTGCGGCCTCCGCTTCGGCATCGCTCCGTGATCCATCATCCGCCGCTTCCCCCGGATCCTCCACGGCACCGTTGGGGCGGGCGTTCGTCGCGGACTTGAGGTCAGGCGGGCGGGGTGCGCAGGGCGAGGACGGCCATGTCGTCGTGACCGTCGCTGGGGTGGTGATCGGCCAGTGCCTGAACGAATTCCGGCAGGGGCAGGGCGGCGTACAGGCTGGCGAGTTCGGCGAGCTCGTCGAGGCTCTCGTCGATGGGCCGGGCAGGATGTTCGATCAGCCCGTCCGTGAAGAAGACCACGGTGGAGTCGGGTGGCATGTATCGGGAGTGATCGGGGCGGGGTTGTTCGGGGTCGACCCCGAGCGGCAGCCCCGGCTCGGCGAAGAGGAATTCCGCCCGGCGCCCAGGGACGATCAGCAGTGGCGGGACGTGGCCCGCGCTGCTCCAGTGGAGGCGCCAGCCCGGCTCGGCCGGTTCGATACGCGCCAGCGTTGTGGTGATGACGGGATTGCTGGTGATGGCTTGCAGTGTGCGGTCGAGCTGGGCAAGGACGGCGCCGGGCGCACTGCCGCGCTCGAACAACAGTGCGCGCAACATGTTGCGGGTGGAGGCCATGGAGGCCGCGGCCCGCATATCGTGACCGACCACATCACCGATGACGACCGCCACGACGTTGCCGGGCAGCGGGATGGCGTCGTACCAGTCACCGCCGAGCTGACTGGGCTCGGTCGCGGGCCGGTAGATGGCGGCCGCGGTGAAAGGCCGCAGGTCGGGAAGCGTCGGCAGCAGCAGCCGCTGGAACTGCTCGGCTCCGACCCGTACCCGCTCGAACAGGCGGACGTTCTCGATCGCGATCCCGGCGGCGCCGGCCAGGGCGACGACGACGTTCTCGTCGTGAGCGTCGAAAGGCCGCCCGTCACGGCGCTCGGAGAGGTAGAGGTCACCGTAGATCTCGCCGCGGACACTGATCGCGACTCCGAGCAGGGTACGCATACACGGATGACCGGGCGGGAACCCGGTGGACGACGGATGAGCCAGGATGCTCTCCACACGCAGGGGCTCAGGGTGGCGGATCAGGTGCCCGAGGACCCCCATTCCGCGAGGGAAGCCGGTCTCGGCCAGTTCAGCGCGTTCCTGTTCGGACAGACCGGCGGCGATGAACCGCTCCAGGTGGTCTCCGGACTCGTCGAGCACGCCCAGCGCCCCATAACGGGCACCCACCAGATCCATGGCAGTGGTCACGATGCGGTGCAGCACCGCGGGCAGCTCGACCTCCCGGCTGATGGACACCACCGCGTCCAGCAGGCCCTGCAGCCGGTCCATGGCACCCAGCAGAGCCCGCAACTGCTCGTCGATCCGGCCCAACTCGGCACGCAGACGTTCGTGCAGGTCGGGAACATGCGGCTGCCTCGGGTGAGTGCCTCTCTCGATTCCCGCCATCACAAGCGCCCGGGGACCATGTGGCTGATCTCGGTCGCCTTCAGTGCGCGGTGATCGCTCCGCACCGATGCCGGGTCCGCCCACACGATTGAGGAGTGCATTTCGGCCTCCTGGCAGGACCCTCGGCGATCGAGGTCATGGCGTCACCCGACATAAAGGGCAACGAATTCATTATTTCAAATATGTGGGGATGGCGTCGCCGGCGCCCGAAGGGCCCGTCGGCCGAGAAGGTCTACACCCGTGTCATCGGTCCGCCGGAAGCGTGACCACAGTGGTTGCGCAGGACAGGTGCAGGCGGTTGGCGGCGAGGGCGGTGCGGCCGACCGTGAAACGCACGGGTGCCTTTCCGTCGTTCGGGATGCCGCTGCGGAAGGTCCACGGCGGGCGGTGCGTCTTCAGGTCGAGGGCCAGGAGCGGCTGCGGGACGTCCTTCGTGTCACGGTAGAGAATCCCGCCGTGGATGACCGGTGGGGGCCAGGTCTTCGTCATGGTGTGCAGCGGATACGACCACAGCAGCTCTCCGTCGGAGGCCCGCAGCGCCAGGAAGTCGTTGGCCGAACCCGGTTTCGTACGTGCGTCGCCGGTGGTCAGTCCCGTCACGTAGACCACGCCGTCGACGACGGACGGGGCCCCGTAGTAGGAGAGTCCGCCGGTGGAGGCCTCGCGCTTCTTGCCGAAGCGCCACACGGTCCTGCCGGTGGCGGTGTCCAGTGCGTGCAACTCGTTGCCGCCGATGTACATGCGGCCGTCCGCGATCGACCGGCGATGGACCTTGCCGAGCGTGTCGATTCCTCGGGGTGGCCGTACCCGCCGGCGTGCCTTTCCGTCGGTGGCGGCGACGGCGGCCACCTCCTTCACCGTGCCGTAGATCAGCAGGTCGTCGATCACCGTGCCCGACAGCGGCGGCTGTTCGGTCTTCAGCCGCACCAGCCGCCGCCGTTGACCCGTGTCGGCCGCGAAAGCAGCGATCGCACAACCCTGGTCGTACTGCTGGCTCCGCACATGGAGGAGGTCCGCGGTCGCGGCCAGGAGATCGCCCTCCTGAACGTTCAGACGCTTCAACTCGCCCGTGAACTCATGGAGTTGGCCGGTGCGCGTATCGAGGCGGAGCGGTCTCTCGCCGTCTCCGGGGTACTGGGGCTGTCCTCTGACGAAGCTCCCCGCCCCGGCTTCCTCGAAGGAGGCCGCGGAACCGGCGCTCGAGGGCGCTGCGATCGGCGTCCGGAAGCAGTTCGCCGGCCGGGATGAGCAGCGGCCGTGGAACGCCCGGCACAGGGCAGCTCTGACGGAAGGGCGGGCGACCACGTCGCCTTCTGCCCGATGCCGGCCGCGCGGACGATCGATCCCGGGTGAGCGTCTGCTCTCAGCCCGAGGCGTCGATCTCGGCGTCCGCGACGGCGATGGCGATGCCGAGCGCCGTGGCGATGTTGCCCGCTGCCGCCATGACACGGGCGGTGCCCACGATGGGCGCGATGGCGACCAGGACGTCCTGCACCTGGTCGTCGGTGAGGCCGGTCTTGAGCGCGGGGTCGATATGGGCCACATAAGAGACGGGCGGGGCATCCGAGGCGGCGAGCGCCGCGATACGCGTGAGGATGAGCATGTCCGGCGCCAGCCCGCAACGGTCGATCGAATCGGCCGTCATGGCGGCAAGGGTGTCCAGGACAGGGGTTTCAGATGCAGTGGACATACCGCATGACCTCCTGGTGAGTTTCGAGCCCGAGGGAGATATGAGGCGGAACGAACCGAGCCCGGGAGCGTCAAGCTCTCCTTAACTCTAGGCCCCTTCCAGGCCTCGTGCCTGGAGCGTATGGTCCGCCGTCGCGCAGGGGTCGGTGTGCCCATTCATGACTCTGCCCGGCACTTGTTTCGTCAGCACCGACTTGCAGGAAGTCGCATACGGGATGCCGTCCGCAGATGCGAGATCAAGGTTGCCGTGATCGGTCAGGTGGTTACCGCGTGTGCGACGGCGCGCCTTTGTGACCTGCACAGATGGGATACGGACTGCCCATCGGGCACTGCCGGTCAGACACCCCGAGGTGCGACGTCGCTCCTCGGAATGGCTTCGCGTGCGGTCTCCCGATTGCATCTGCTGGGCGCTATGGTCTGCGCCCCAGGTGAGAGTCGCTGGTTCGCGATGGTGAGGTGCGAGGGACCCGATGGCCACGGAGCCGTGGAGCACGAGGCGAGGGGCGCCGCCCGGCGGTCACGAGGGGTGGCCGCGCATCTGGAGTCACCGTGAGCGGCTCCTGGAGGTGGCGCGGCGCGGATCCATGAGTGCGGAGGACGCCGAGGACGCCGTGCACGAGGCGATGCTACGTGCCGTGGAGCGGCCCGAGTTGGACGGCGAGCGGCTCGGCGACTGGCTGAGGACGGTCACCGTGCGGCTCTGTGCCGACCGGTACCAGCAGGTCCGCCGGGAGGTGGAGGCGGGCCGTCGAGCCATGGCGGCAACCGCCGGCGCGGCCCCGCTCGACGAGGTGGTCTGCGACCGGGACGAGGCGAGGTGGCTGGCGCGCAGGAGCGGGGAGCTGCCGGCCCGGCAGGCCGAGGCCCTGCGGCTGAGGGCCGAGGATCTCGACGTGGGGCAGGTGGCCCGGCGGATGGGGCTGAGCTATCGCACGGTGGAGTCGCTCCTTGCCCGAGCCCGGCGCACCCTGCGCCACGCGCTGGCCGGCACTCTGGCCGCCTGGTCGTGTGTGTATCCGGTGCGGCGGCTGGGCGTGGCCGGTCAGGCGGCGGTCGCCTCCACCGCGGCGGCCGTGGCCGTTCTCGGTCTCGCCGTGCCGGCGCCGTTCCGGCCCGCGCCGCCGCGTCCCGCTCCGTCTGCCGCTCGGCAGACGCACCCGGTACAGGCCTCGTCCGTGCCCGACAGGGTCGTCAAGGCGGTGCCTTCTGCGACCGGTTCCGCCGCTGATCCCGGCCGCGGCGCGCGCCCGGCCCGCGGCAGCAGTGCTCCGACGGCGGGCCGTACCGGCCTGGGCTCCGGGCTGTTGGGGCTGCCGGGGGAGTCGGCGATGCCCCGAGTGAGCGTCCCGTCCGTGCTACGCCCTCCTTCGCTTCCCTCTCTTCCCTCGCGTCCTGAGCGGCCTTCCGCCACGGAGCTCGGCCTCCCCGCTGTTCCCACGGCGTCCGAAGTGCCGAAGACACTGCCCTCCGCCCTGCCGTCCGATGCGGTGCCGCCGTCTGACTGAGCCGACGCCGGCGGCCGACGGTCGGCCCCGTGGGAGCTGCGCGTCCTACGACGACTTGGGTGAGGGGAACAGGGGGGAAGGGCTGTACCCGGGTGACGGCAGCCGCAGGGAGGGCAGGGGGATCGGTTTCGGATCGCCGGACGGGGGCCGCTCGGTCGGCAGACCGGGCGTCTTCGGCTTCGACGTCTTCTCTTCCTTCTCGTCGTCCGAGGGGCTGCTCCGCCCCGAGGGTGTGGCGGGCTGCTTCGACTCGTGGTCGCCCTTGTCCGGCTGGTGCGACGGTTCGCTCTCGCCAGGGTGTCCCGCGGTCGCGACGGCTCGGTGCGCGTAGACCCGCATCCAGCTCAGCACCAACTCCAGGTAGGAATCGGAATGGTTGTAGGCGAGCACGGCCTTGCGGATACCGGCGTTCTGCGACAGGTCGCCGCCCGCCGTGCACAGATACCGCCCCGCGGCCAGCCAGGCGTCGTCGATCTGGTGCGGATCGCGTACGCCGTCGCCGTTGCCGTCGCTGCCCCAGCGCCGCCAGGTGGACGGGATGAACTGGGCGGGGCCGACGGCGCGGTCCCAGACACGGTCCCCGTCCCAGGCACCGTGGTCGCTGTCGCGGATGGCTGCCACGCCCGGGCTGCCGTCAAGTCGCGGACCGAGTATGGGACTTCGTGTACGGCCCTGCGCGTCCAGGGCGCCACCGCGGGCGTGCCCGGACTCCACCCGTCCGATCGCCGCGAGCAGCGGCACCGCGATCCCGCACCCCGGCGCCTCGGACGCCAGCTCCTTTGCCGCGCCCCGGTATGCCGCGAGGACCCGGCCCGGAATCCCGTACGCCGTCGGCAGCACCGGCAGCGCCTCGGCTGCGCCGCCCTTGCCGTTGTCCTTGAACGGGACCGGGCGCGTCCCCGGGATCACCGCCGGCGCATCGGGATACAGGGGTGGGCTGCCGCCACTGGCCTGGGACGGCGCAGTGGACGGGCTTGCGGCCGCCACCGGCGACAGGCCGGCCAGCTGCCAGACCGTGACCGTCGCCATGCCGCCGGTCGCGGCGACGGCGACCGCCCCGCTGAGGATCTGGTGCCAGAGCAGTGATCTGCGCTTCCCGCCGCGGCCGCGGGCGCGGATGTTGTCTCGGCCGTCACGTCCCGAACGTCGACCCGCACGGCGGTCCGTCGGGCGTTCCGTGGCGCGGTCCCCGTCCATGGGCCGGCTCACCAGCAGAACGCCTTTCCTCCGGACATGGCCGTCCATTTGCCGCCCGAACCGCGCATCCCGAAGGCGCACTTGGTGTCGGAGGTCCCCTTGCCCGCGACGTAGGTCAGCGGCACGGTCAGGCCGTCGAAGCGCTGCCCGCGGAAGGTGGTGAGTTCCTTGATCAGACCGGCCCTGCTGATCTCGCCCGCGCCGCGCACCGCCTTCTCGAACACCTTCGCAGAGGCCCAGCCCTGCGCGGCCGCCGGACCGGGCGCCTTCCCGCCGCCGTACTTGTTCCAGGCGGAGTTGAACTGGCCGAACCCGGCAGCTGTCGAACCCGTGAAGGGGAACGTGGGTGTCACTGCCAGTACGTTCTTGAGGCCGGGCTTGGAGGCGGTGGCGCCGTCCACCGTGGCGCCCGGCTGCAGGAACTGCGGGGTGAAGTTCTGCCGGCTGCACGACGAGGCGACCCTGCTCACGGTGTTGGGGTCACCGGTGACCAGCATCAGCTCGACGCCCGCGTTGCGTGCCTGGATGCACTCGGCCGTGAAGTCCGGTTGGGTCACCGAGATCTTCGCGTTGTACACGGGATCGAGGCCGTAGCGCTCGGCCGCCTTGCCGCTGCCGAAGAACCGGTCCTGCACATGTGTGCACGCCTCGGAATCGGTGCAGAAGAGAGCGCCGAGCTTCTTGCCCTTGCCGTATTTCGCGCCGACCTGGGCGAGGCCGTCGAGCGCGGAGTTGGTGCCGGGGCACTCGCTGAACAGCATCGGGCTCGCGGTCCATGCGGTGGTCGAGCAGTCGCCGCCGATGACGGGGACCTTCATCTTCTCGACGTAGCTCTTCCAGGCGTTCATGGTCTGCGTGGTGGTGAACGAGGCGACGATCGCGACGACCTTGCGCTGCTCGACCAGCTCCTGCATCTGGCTGCGTCCCTTGGAGGCGTCGGCGCCGTCGTCCATGACGATCACCTGGACCTTGCGCCCGTTGATCCCGCCCTGGGCGTTGACGGTCGCCGCCCAGGCCTGCAGGGCGCGCGGGCCCTGCGCGAACGCGACGCCGCCGGGGCCCGAGGTCGTACCGACGCTGCCGATGACGATGGGCCCGCCGCCGCTCCTGGCCGTCTTGCCTCCGCTGCCGGAGGCGGAGCCGCCACTGCCGCCTCCGCCGCTGGTGCCCGCCCCGCTCCCGGACGCCGCGTCATCCGACGCGGCGTCGCCCGATGGGGCATCGGCCGATCCATCGGCGCCGACGGTGGTGTCCGCACCGGCGGGCCCGGTGGCGACCTGGCCCCCGCCGCCGACGGAACGTACGACGGTGTCGTGGTCGACCCGGCTGCCGCAGGCGGCGAGCGCCAGGCTCAGCGCCGCCACGGCCGCCGCTGTGGCGCGCGTACGGGTTGGGATCATGGTCTCCTCCACGGAGCGGGTACGAAGGCCTGCACGTGCTGGGGTCGGTGGCGGGCCGAGGCGGTCAGGTGTGGGCACCGAGGTACTGCGCGACAAGCCGGTCCCTGTCCAACTCGCCCGGTTCTCCCGCGAATTCGATGCGCCCTCGGTTCATCAGATAGACGTAGTCGGCCAGTTCGAGGGCGCGGGCGACGTACTGCTCGACGAGGAGCAGGGAGCGGCCGTCGTCGGCGAGCCGGCCGAGAAACTCGAAGATCTCGTCGACGACCACGGGGGCCAGGCCCATCGACACCTCGTCGAGCAGCACGTAGTCGGCGTCGGTGACATAGGCGTGGGCGAGCGCCAGCATCTGCTGCTGGCCGCCGCTCAGCGATCCGGCGAGCTGGCCGAGCTTGTGGCCCAGGACGGGGAAGGCCGAGACGGCTCGCTCGACGGCCTCGTCGAGGTCGCCGCCCGCCGCCTGGATGAGGATGTTCTCCTTCACGGTCAGGGTCGGGAACACCCCGCGCCCTTCGGGGACATGGCAGACGCCGTTGCGGGCCAGGGTGTGCGGGCGCTTGCCCGTGAGGTCCTTGCCGTCCACGCTCAGACGTCCGGAGGTCGGCGCAAGGAGGCCGGACGCCACCCTCAACAGGGTTGTCTTTCCGGCACCGTTGGTGCCGAGCAGCGCCACCACGGACTCCGGAGGGAGCCACAGACAGACGTCACGCAGGACGCGTGTGCCGCCGTATCCGGCGCTGATGTTGTCGAGTTCCAGCACTACGCGGCCTCCGATCCCAGGTAGGCGGCGCGCACGGCGGAACTGGCGCGCACCTCGGCCGGGGTGCCCTCGAAGATCATCTGACCGAAGTCGAGAACGTACAGGTAGTCGCAGACCGACATGACGAGGCCCATGTCGTGCTCGACGAGCAGGACGCCGCAGCCGCGTTCGGCGACGACCTCGGTGACGATCGCGCCGAACTTCTCGGTCTCGGCGGTGTCGAGGCCGGACGACGGCTCGTCGAGCAGCAGCATCGAGAAGTCGCCGGCCAGGACCCGGCCGAGGTCGACGAGGCGGCGCTGCCCGGTGGAGAGGGAGCCCGCGACCTCGTGGCGCAGGGCGCGCAGGCCGCACAGTTCGAGGACCTCCTCGGTGGCGGCGCGCACCGCCTTTGTCTCGGCGGGGGTGGACAGGAGCTGCTTGAGGGGGTGGCTGCGGGCCAGTCCCGCCTCGCGCCCGAGGGCGATGTTCTGCTCGACCGTGAGGGAGTCGAACAGGTCCATCCGCTGGAAGGTCCGCCCGAGGCCGAGCTGGGCGCGAGCGGCGGGCGGGCGGCCGGTGATGTCCTTGCCGAAGAGGTGGATCTCGCCCTGGGACGGGCGCAGCAGCCCTGAGCAGGCGTTGAAGGTGGTGGTCTTGCCCGCGCCGTTGGGACCGATCAGTCCGGTGACGCGGCCGAGCGGTGCCTCGAAGGCGGCCGAGTCCACGGCGGTGTTGCCGCCGAAACGGATGGTCAGATCCTTGATCTGCAGGCCCGTCGCATGCGCGGCGGTGGGACGCCCGGTCTCCGTGCCCTGCCCGTCGGCCGTGCTCTCGGTCTTGGTGGCCCGTGCAGTGGACGTACTCGCGGGCTCGGTCGCCCGCGCGGTGGCCGCACTCCCGGTCTCCGTCGGCCTCCTGGAGGCATGGTCCTCGCTCATCGGGTCACCTCCTTTGTCAGTCCCGCGCCGACCCGGACCCTTGTGGGCCCGGCCTGAGCGCGACGCGCCTTCCTGGCCGCCGTCAGACGCTGGGCTGCGGGGCCCGGTGCCTCGAGGCGTTCGTCGGACCGCGAACCCGCCGTCTCCTCGGGCGCCTGTCCGGTGCCGCGGCGCCGGGCCGCGCCCGCCTCGTACAGGGCGACCAGGAGCGCGCCGATGCCGAAGAGCACGGGCAGCGCCTGGGCGAAGGTGTCGTCGGTGAGGTACGCCGGGACCACCGCGACCAGCACCGCTGCGAGGGGCGGGCCCGCCGAGCGCAGGCCGGAGCAGAGCACCAGGACGGTCAGCCAGGTCAGTGAGGTGTACGAGAGGAAGGGCGCGCCTGTCGCCGACTGGCCCTGGGCCGCGTACAGCGCTCCCGCGACTCCGGCGACGAACGCGGAGATGGCGAAGACGGTGACCCGGGTGACGTTCACCCCGAGGCCGAGGGTGGAGAGCGTCGTCGGCGAGTCGGCCATGGCGCGCAGCAGCCGCCCGAGCCGGCTGCGGCCGACAAGTGCGATGAGGAGGGATCCGGCGACGGCGAAGGCGAGCAAGACGTAGTAGAAGGCTTCGTCGCTCTCGAAGAGGCCGGGGCGCGGCGCGGGCAGCGTGTTGGTGGCACCGAACATCCACGACGTGCCGTAGACAGCCCGCTCGAGGAGCAGCCCCAACCCGAAGGTGGCCAGGGCGAGATACAGGCCGGAGAGCCGGATCGCGGGGATGGCCACCAGCATGCCGACCGGCACGGCGACCGCCCCGGCAAGCAGCACGGCGAGCAGCCACGGCACTCCGGCGCCGACCGACAGATGCGAGAACGTCGATGCGCCCACCGCGACCAGGGCGGCGTGCGCGAGCGAGACCTGGCCCGAGGTGCGGACCAGCAGCTGCAGCGAGGCGAAGATCAGCACGAACACCAACGCCGCCGAATACACGGGGAGTTTGGACTCGGCCACGATCGGTATGCCCGCCGCGAGCACGACCGCGGCGACCGCCAGGATCCGCGCGGTGGCACGGCTCACCAACGGCCGGGACACCGGCGCCGGGCGGTGTCCGCCGATCTCGGCGAGTCTGCCGCGGCCGACCACGAGAAGCGCCACGAACAGCACCACGAACGGCATCGCGGGCGGCAGACCCGCGAACGTCTCGGAGTGGGACACCCACTTGGTGGCGAGGGCGGCGAGAACGCCGATGAGCAGGCCGCCGGCGTAGGTCAGCGGGAGGCTGGAGAAGAGTCCGACCGCCGCGGCCCCGTACGCCTGCACCACCAGCAGGGTCAACAGAAGGACGTCCAGGCCGAGTTGCGGGGCGAGCAGCACCCCGGAGGCGGCGGCGAACCAGCAGCCGATGAGCCAGGCACGGCTGCGCACGGCGAACGCGCTGGTGCCGGAAAGCTCCAGGAGATCCGGATCGTCGACGACGGCTCGCATCCGCACGCCCATCGAGGAGAGGCGGAAGAAGGCGAAGAACCCGAGTGCGCAGACCGCCGCCACGATCGCCGAGGTCAACTGGTCGATGCCGACGTTGACTCCGATCACGGTCACGGTGTCGGTCGGCAGGAAGCCGGGGAAGTCAAGGGCGGCGCCGCCATAGGCGGCGAGCAGCGCGCTCATGATGATCAGCTGCAGTCCGATGGTGGCCACCATCTTCGTGGCCGCGGTGCCTGCGGCCAGTGAGCGGGTGACGCGTTCCATGAGCAGCGCGATGAGCGGCGGTACGACGATGACGGCGACGGCGAGCGCGAGGGGCCAGGGCAGTCCGCGCAGGGTGCGCAGGTCGTAGTAGACGAACGCGGACACGGCGGCGACGGCACCGTGCGCGAAGTTGAAGATGCCCGACGTCTTGTAGGTGAGCACCAGGCCCATGGCGGCGAGGCCGTAGACGGATCCGGTGGTGACGCCGACGACGAGGAACGGCAGCAGATCGCTCACGCTGCACACACCCCACAGGGGTCGCCCTCGCCGACACCGACGGGTGTCACGTCCTTGCCCGCCACCAGCGGGCAGCCGGGGTGGTGCGCGCGGTCCATGCCCTCGGCCCGCACCAGCGGCAGAGCGAGCGTGGTGTCCATGGGCCCGCTGCGACGGGTGCGCGTCGCGGGGAACGCGTCCTCGTCGTCATCCACGGGAGCGAGGGCGATCAGCGAGATGCGGCGCTCGCCGAGCGTGCGGCGGGCCCGCAGCAGCCACAGGCAGAGGCCGCCGGCGCAGACCGCGAACCCGGCGACCCCGAGGTTCAGCCAGGCCGCCTGCCGCGCCGTCGACACCGTGCCCCCTGCGCCGAACCAGGCGGTCACGATCAGGGCGAGTCCGGCCAGGGTGGTGCCGCAGACGGTCACCACGTCCCGGTCGCGCCAGGGCACGGTGCGCCCGTCCACGCCGCTCATCGAACCTCCTCTTCGCCGAAAGGGGTCGGAGCGGACCGTTCGGGCTCGGCCGGGGAGGCCGCCGAGCGCGGGGAGACCGAAGCGGTCCGCTCCCGTGCGGGCGATGCCATGACGGCACCGTTGTCGTTCCGGCTCCCGGCGAGGGCGCCGGCGGCACCGTCGACGTCGTCGGCGGACCGCAGCGCCTGCTCGATGCGGTCGAGTTTGCGCCACTCGTCGCGCAGGTCCGCCGAGAGCCACAGCGCGGTCGAGATGCCGAGCAGGAACAGGCTGCCGAGCCCGGCACTGACGACGTACGGCAACTGCTCGGCCGGATACGGCGTTCCGCTCACTCCGCGCCAGCCGACGACGAGGGTCGCGGCGCCCGCCAGTGCGGTGGCCGCAGCGGTCAGCCGGTCCCACTGACTGCGTATCCGGGTCACGATGTCCATCGAGTCTTCACTCCCAACAGGCGCAGCAGGGTGCCGGCGGCGAACGTGGCCACGGCGCCGAACGCGAGCACGATGTAGAGGCCGGTGATACCCATGTCGGTCGGACTGGTGGCCAGTTGGACGGGCCTGGTGTCCGTGGGCGTGGACGAGCCGTCGTCGGACGGCGTTTTCGGGGCGGCCGGAGTGTCGTCGGCCGGTGCCTGCGGGGCCGCGGCGTCCCCGCCGCCGCCCGCGGCGGACGGCGCCTGCGGAACCTGGGCGGGCGGCACGCCTGTGCTGCCGGGCGGCGCCTCGATGCGGCCGGCGTCGGCGGAGGCGCGGCCGAACACGTACGTCACGGTGTAGACCGCGCCGGACTGGGTGTCCTGCTGGCGGGCCTGTACCTCGAGACCGGCCGAAACGATGCCGTGCTCGGTACGCTTCTCGTCCAGGTAGTGGATCTTGATTCCCGCGGCCGCAAGGGCCTTGACCGGATCGGCGGCGTCGGGCAGCGGTGCGGTCTGCCCCACGACCTTGAGTCCGTCCGGGGTGATCTCCACTCCCTGGCCGGCGATCTCGGTGCGGCCGATGCTGAGTTCGGAGTCCCGTGCGACCTTGCCGTCCCGGTCGACCGTGGCGGTCGCGGAGCTGAGCACCCGGCCGAGTTCGAGGACTCCGTTGACGGCCCACGGCTTGGTGTCGGCCGTGGCTGTGGCCTTGCCCGTGAGGGCGTCCGGGTCCACCGATGTGTGGGCCATGGCCGTGGTGGACGCCGCCGCCGCGTCCTGGCCGAGGACCGTACTGGCCTCCGCCTTGGTGGACGTCTTGGTGCTGTGCGAGCGCATGACATGCGGATCCTTGCCGCTGGTGGCGCTCTCGTCGGAGGGGTACGTGGAGGCCGCGTACGCCGGATAGCCGGGGAACTTCTGCCCGGTCTGGCTGCCGATCAGCGCGGGCGCCGAGATGACCGTCTCGCCGGGGTAGGGGCTGCTCGCCCACCCCGACGACTCGCCGACCGCGTAGTCCACACAGGCCCGGGCCACCGGAACACCCACACCGGTGGGCGCCTGCAGCAGCGTGTCGTTGCTCGCGCTCACGGTCACCTGCACGCCCTGCGCCGTCGCGGCCACCGGGCAGTCACTGCCCCCGGAGTCTCCCGGCTCGGCGGCATCGGCCGCCGCCGGCAGGAACACCAAGAGCGCGACCGTGCCCGCCCCGCAGAGCACGCGGGCCCGCTGGGGGAGGGAGAGGGATCCTCGCACGGACATCGATGCCCTTCGCCTAGATTTGACGGACCGTCATATTTGACTGGCCCGCCGCACTCTCTGCGCACGTACCGAGACTCGGAAGGGGTCGCATCGCCGCATCCCGGTGAACGGACCTGCCACTCCCGCTCAGTGGGACTCACCGACGGACACCGCGAGCTCCCCGCACCAGCGGCGGCGCACCCAACGGTGAGGGTTCTGTATGTGCACGGCAGGGGCCTCGCAAGGGACACCCATCTCGACGAACGGACCGTCAACACTGTCCGCGTCCGGGTCAGTTCGATCGCGGACACGTGCGCAGGACGCGGCCCGGACACATCACGACAGGGCCACCCGGCTCGCGCTCTCGCTCTCGGTGGAGGCGGACATGACGGCACCGGCAAAGACCGGCGGACACGCGCGCGACATCCCCGCCCCGAGCTCCATGATCGAACGTATGACGCTCATCCTCGACGCGTTCGACCCCCACACGCCGAGCCTCTCCCTGCTCGGCCTCGCCGAACGCACCGGCCTGCCACGCTCCACCCTGCACCGCATCCTCGACCAGATGATCCGGCTGCGCTGGCTCACGCACTCCACGGGTGGCTACCGGCTCGGCATGCGCCCTCTGGAGCTCGGCGGGCGCGCCGCGGGACACAACGAGATCAGGGACGTCGTCACGCCTCTGCTGCACGAGATGTGCCGGCACACCGGCCTGGCAGGGCATCTCGCTGTCCTCGACGGACGCGAGGTCGTCGTCCTGGAGAAGGCGGGCGGCCGGTCCGCCGCCCGGCTGCCCACCCGGCTCGGCGCTCGGCTGCCCGCCCACACAACGGCTGTGGGCAAGGCGATCCTCGCCACACTCGACCCGGGCCTGGTCGACTCGGCCTATCGCGGACAACTGCCCATGAGCACCCCACGCACCCTGCGCACCGCCGCTGACCTGCAGCACGAACTGACCAGGATTCGCAGGCGGGACGGCCTGGCCATCGACAACGAAGAGACCCTGACGGGCTTCCGCTGCGTCGCGGCCCCCTTGCGCAGTGGGGGCCCGGCCACGGCCGCACTGTCGCTCTGCGGCGACTACCAGGCAGTGGATCTCAAGGAGTTGGCCCCACTGGTGCACGACCTCGCGGGCGAGGCGCGCCGTGCGCTGTTCCCACTCCGGCGTCAACATCGGACGGGGTAGGGGCGCGGTGGCAGGGACGCAGGCACCCGTTCCACCCCGCCCCGGCTCTCCGCCACCCCTCGATCCAGACCGTCTCTTACGGATCACTCTGTGACCTGGATGCTGTATCCAGCCGCAGGCATCTTGCTGCCTGCGGCTGGTCATCCATGTAAAGGCTGTTGCTTGAACGCTGGCAGCACACCGAGAGTCCCTCGATGAAGAACAGCACGTTTGCCGACTTCGCCCACAAGCCCGTTCTCACTGGTGAGAAGGCTCTGAGTCGCACGGCGTCAGACCTGCGGCAGAGAGAAGGGGACGAACCCGCTGACGCGGCCAGTGGTGTCGAGGAGCCTGCCCATGCGTTTGCGGGATTGGAGGAACACGCTGCGGTCGCTGACCTTCAAGTTCGGGAAGCGTTCCGCGAGTTGCGCTTCGAAGGGGTCGATGGCGTGCAGGCCACGGAGCCAGACCATCACGAGCAGGTTGTCGGAGCCGCTGACGGACACGGCCAGGCGGACTTCCTCCATCCGGGCCAGCGCGTTCCCCGTCCCTTCGAGGTGGGTGTGGGGGACCGCGGTGCGGTAGAGCACGACCGTCGACAGCCCGGCGAGGGGGTGGGCCAGGTCGCAGCGGAAGGTGATGTCTCTGTCACGAATCATGCGCTGAAGCCGACGCCGGGCGGTGTGTTCACTGATGCCTGCCGCGGCTCCGAGGTCGGTGTAGCCGAGGCGTCCGTCGCGACCGAGGGCTTCCAGCATGGCCCGGTTGCCGGGCTGCGGCCGGTGGTGCATCTGGGCGCTGTACACGGTCCGGCGAGAGCTGCGCGGAGTGGAGAGTTCCGCGTGCCCGGCGGGCTCCATGGCCCGCATCCGCCAGTCGCCGCCCTCGCTGTACAGCGTGATCCCGAGGCGGGTACGGGTGGACCGTACGCCGTCCAGGCCACCGATCAGGCCGTGGACCGAGCGGCCGAGGGCGGGCAGGTCGGCGGCGGCGACGGTCGCCAGGAGATCGAAGTCGCCCGTGACCTCGTCGACACTGAAGACCCAGGGCATGTCGGCCAGGGCGATGCCGACCGATTCGAGCGCCCGCGGCCGGCACCGCACCTCGACATAGGCGACGGTGGCCGACTTCGCCGAGTCGTACGCGGTGACCCAGGCCAGGCCGTTCGCTCGCAGTCGCTCCCAGCGGCGGGCCGCTGTGGTCGCATCGACGCCGAGTGCCCGGCCGATCCGGGACCACGGCGCCCGGGGAGCGGCCTGCAAAGCGTCGACGAGAGCCAGGTCCAGTTCGGAGAAGCGCACGTCCGCACCCGCGTCGCGGAAATCGGGTGCCACCTCTCCTCTCAGGATGCTTTCCTGCAATTCTCCAGGGACTTCGGTCACAGACCGGATCGTAGGGGCACTTCCGGCCGATGCCCAGCGTCGGCCACGGCGATGAGGAGTGCCGCGTGTCTGCTGCGTCCCCGCAGTCCGCCCGGAGAACCGTCCGGATCACGATCGTCCTGCTGTTCACCGCCTGGCTGGTCGACTACGCCGACCGGCTCGTCATCAACCTGATCCTGCCCTCCCTGGGTGCCGAGTTCGACCTGAGCCGCGGGCAACAGGGCCTGATCGTCTCCGTGTTCTTCCTGGCCTACGCCCTGTGCCAGATACCCGGCGGGATGCTCACCGACCGCTACGGCGCACAGCGGATCACGCTCTGGGCCCTGCTGGCATGGTCCGTGTTCACCGCGCTGACCGGCTTCGCCTGGTCGTTCGCCGTTCTGCTCGTCATGCGGTTCGCGTTCGGCGCCGCCGAAGGCATCTTCCCGCCGGCCTCGATGAAGGTCCTCGTCGAGCGGACCACGCCGGAGGAGCGGATGGGCGCCAACGGCCTGATCATGAGCTCCAACGCCCTGGCCGGTGTGCTCGTCCCGATCGTCGTCGCTCCCCTGGTCGCGGCCTTCGGCTGGCGCTCGGCGTTCTTCTCCACGGCGGCGCTCGGTGTCTTCGTTCTGGTCGCGATACGGATGTGGCTCCCCGCCCCGTTGCCCCGCACCCAGCCGGATACCAGCACCACGGGCAGGCGCGCGGGCGGCGTTCTTCGGATGGGCGTGATCTGGCGCTTCAGCGCCATGATGTTCGGCTACAGCATGATCGTCTGGGGCCTCAACACCTGGGTTCCTTCGTATGTCGGCGAGGAGTACGGAGTTCCTCTCGCCTCGGTCGGAGCCCTCGTGGCGATCCCGGCCCTCGCCGCGGCCGGCGCGATCGTCATAGGCGGCCGGCTCTCGGACCGGTTCGGTGGCCATCACCGGAAGGTGATCGTGCCCAGCATGACGGTGACTGCCGCCGCGTTGCTCCTCATGGCCCTCTCGACCTCGCTCACCGGCTTCGTCGTCTTCGGCACGCTCGCCTCGGTCGCAGCCTCCCTCTGCTACATGCCGATCTTCGCCGTTCCGCTGGGCGGACTGGCTGCCGAGGACGTGGGCGTGGGCAGCGCGGTGATCATCCTCGGCGGCCAGGTCGCCGGCATGGCCGTGCCGCCCGTCATCGGCGCGCTCGCCGACGCCTTCTCGTTCCGGGTCGCCTTCGCCTTCCTGATTCTCGGCGCGGCCATCGCGATGGTGATGGCTCTCCTGACCCCGCAGGACTCCGCGTCCTTCCGGACCGCCACCGGTGCGTCCGATCTGCCCGTACCCGCAAAGGAGCACGCATGACCGCCATGTCCGTCACGAGCCTGCTGTCCGGCTTCCCGGACCAACTGCCCGGCCTCCTGGCCCTCTACGAGGACCTGCACGCCCACCCTGAGTTGTCCTTCCAGGAGTTCCGTACGGCCTCAGTCGTCGCCGACCGTCTGCGCAAGCAGGGCTGGAAGGTCACGGAGAGCGTCGGCGGCACCGGCGTCGTCGGGATCCTGGTCAACGGCGAGGGTCCCGTTGTCCTGCTGCGCGCCGACATGGACGGGCTCCCGGTCAAGGAGCGGACGGGACTGCCGTACGCCTCCCACGAGACCGCCGTCGACGGCGAGGGCAACGAAGTGCCGGTGATGCACGCCTGCGGCCACGACATGCACGTCACCTGTCTCCTCGGTGCGACCGGCCAACTCGCGGCCGCCCGTGCGGAGTGGCGCGGCACGGTCGTCGCCGTGTTCCAGCCGGCCGAGGAGATCGGCGGGGCACCGGCCATGATCAAGGACGGCTTCCTGGAACGCTTTCCGCGCCCCGACGTCTGCCTCGGCCAGCATGTCTCCCCGGCCCCCGTCGGCTTCGTCGGCACCCGCCCCGGGCCGGTGATGGCCGCCTCCGACAGCCTGCGTGTCCGCCTCTTCGGGCGCGGCGGACACGGGTCCGCTCCCGAGACCACCATCGACCCGATCGTCATGGCCGCCGCGGTCGTCATGCGCCTGCAGACGGTTGTCTCCCGGGAGGTGGGCGCGACGCAGACCGCCGTCGTGACCGTCGGCTCGCTCCACGCGGGCACCAAGGAGAACATCATCCCCGACACCGCCGACCTGCGGATCAACGTCCGCTCCACGACTCCCGCGGTACGGAGCCGGGTTCTGGCGGCCGTCGAACGGATCGTCCGCGCCGAGGCCGCAGCGTCCGGCGCCCCCAAGGACCCCGAGATCACCGGATTCAACTCCTTCCCCGTCACCGTCAACGACGACCGGGCCACCGGCACCGTACTGACCGCGATCGCCGAAGCCCTCGGCGAGGAACGGGTCCTCACCCTGCCCCAACCCCTCACCGGCAGCGAGGACTTCGGTGTCTTCGGCACGGCCCTCGGTGTCCCCTCGGTCTTCTGGCACTTCGGCGGTGCCGATCCCGCCCTCTTCCAGCACATCGCCCCCGAAACCCTGCTGACGGACGGTCTGCCGGACACGATTCCCGCCAACCACTCCCCGCACTTCGCCCCTGTACCCGAGCCCACGATCCGGACCGGCGTGACGGCCCTGCTCGCAGCGGCCACCCCATGGCTGTGCACCGAGGCCGACCACGCCTGCGACCGCCAGGGGATGTGACGTACCGCGTGACCCGGACATCACCGCGTTCCTGCGAAGCCCCGCCGCCGAGGCGGCGGCCTGGATCAACACCGCCCTCAAACGGCTGATCGGCTGACGCCTCGCGGCACCGCCAGGAGAGCGCCCCTCCTCAATTCCTCTCATCCAAGAAGGACTTGCGAATGAACTCGAACGACTCCAGCACCGATCTCGCCTACCTCAGTGCCACCGAGGCGCGACGGCTCTTCGACGCCCGCGACCTGTCCCCCGTGGAGCTGATGCGCGCGGTCATCCACCGCGCGGAGCAGACCGAGCCGGTCGTCAACGCCTTCACCGAGCAGCTCTACGACGAGGCACTGGAACAGGCCCGGCACGCCGAGGACCGCTTCCTCGGCAAGGGCGGCCTGACGCCGCGCCCGCTGGAAGGCATCCCGGTCGCCACCAAGGAGAAGCACGCCATCGCCGGGCGCTCCCTCACCGAGGGCTCGCTCGTCAACGTCGGTAACACCGCGACCGAGAACGCCCCGGTGATCGACCGGATCCTGGACGCCGGCGGCATCATCCATGCCCGCACCGCCACCCCCGAGTTCTCCATCGCCACCTTCACCCACAGCCGTCTGTGGGGCGTCACGCGCAACCCGTGGAACCCCGAGCTGACCCCCGGCGGCTCGTCCGGCGGCGCGGGCGCCTCTCTCGCGGCCGGCACCGCGCTGCTCGCCTCCGCCTCCGACATCGGTGGCTCCACCCGCATCCCCGCCGCCTTCACCGGCACCGTCGGCTACAAGGCTCCCTACGGCCGGATTCCCGGTGTGGCGCCGCTGTCCGCCGACCACTACCGCGGCGACGGCCCCATGGCACGGACCGTGGACGACTGCGTCACCTTCACCAACGTCCTGACCGGCCCCGACCCGCGCGACCACGTGTCGCTGCGCCCGAAGCTCGTTCTGCCGACCGAGTACGACGCGGTCGCGGGGATGCGCATCGCGCTGTGCGTCCGCCTGGGCGCGTACGACGTCCACCCCGAGGTCGAGGCCAACACCCGCGCGGTCGCCCGGGCCCTCACCGACGCGGGTGCAGTCGTAGAGGAGATCGAACTCCCGTGGACCAAGGACGACATTCTCATCAGTCTCGGGGCACACTTCTCCACCATCTTCGGCGCCCTCGTCTGCGAGATCGAAGCGAAGCACCGCGACCGGATGTCCGCGTACGCGGCAGCCTTCGCGGACACCATGGCTGTCGCCCGTGAGCGTGTCACCTACTTGGAGGGCCTACGCGTCGAGACCCGGCTGCAGCGCGAGCTGGGCGAGGCGATGGCCCCCTTCGACGCCCTGATCTGCCCGACCACCGCCGTCCCTGGCATGCCGGCCGGAGACGACCTCCTGGGCCGTCTGGTGGTGAACGGCGAGGACCACGGTGAGCCGATGTGGGCACCGATGACCGTCCCCTTCAACATCAGCAACCGCTGCCCCGTCCTCAACGTCCCCAGCGGTCATTCCAGTTGGGGCCTTCCCACGGGCCTCCAGATCGTCGGCCACACCTACGACGATCCGACCGTCTTCCGTATCGGCAAGTCCCTGGAACAGCTCCGCCCCTGGTCCTACACCCCGGACCACCGGCCGACCGCTCTGCCGGCAGCTCTCACGCGCTGAGGAGGCGGCCCCCAACTCCTGGACGTCGTGGGCAGCAGTCTCGACGCAGGCTATGTGCGGATGGAGCTGAAGATCGAGCCCGGTTGGGACGTCGGCCGGTCCCGGTCACCTCCAACTGCGGGACGATGCCGGGCCAATCCTGATCCTCCACCCGAGTAGTTCCACCGGGCGCAACCGCCCCCGGTGGATCGGGACTTCGCCCACCGGCGTCATGTGCGCCTCCAAGGACGGCCGGTCCCGTGTCAGTGCCGCAGCAGGCGGAGGTCGACCGCATCGGCCATGGCCTTCATGCCCGCGTCGTCGGGGTGTATGTGATCGCCCGAGTCGTAGGCGGGGTTGAGGGCCGAGGGGTCCGCGGGGTCGCGCATGACCCGGTCGAAGTCGATGACGCCGTCGAAGGCGCCGCCGGTGCGGATCCAGTCGTTGACGCTGCGGCGGATCGCCTCGGCGGCGGGCGTGTAGTAGCCGTTGCCCTTGTCCGGCATCAGGGTCGCGCCGACGACACGGACGCCTGCGGCGTGCGCCTCGTCGACCAGGGTGCGCCAGCCGTCGATCAGGTCCTGCGCGGTCAGCGGTCCGCCGTTGGGACCGGCGTTGTTGCCGATGTCGTTGATGCCTTCGAAGAGAATCACGTCTTTGACGCCGGGCAGACCCAGGGCGTCGTGGCGGAACCGCTTCAGGGCGCTGACGCCCTGCCAGGGGTTGGGGACATCGGTGAGCACGCGGTTGCCGCCGATACCGGCGTCGACGACGCTCAGCCGCTGCGGGCCCGGCTCGGCCTCGAGGCGGCGGCCGAGAACGTCGGGCCACCGGGTGTAGGTACCGGTCGAGGAGTGGTAGCCGTCGGTGATGGAGTCGCCGAACGCGACGACGGTGCCCTTCGCCGTCGGAGACAGGACGTCGAGACCCGCAAGGTAGTACCAGGAGGTCGTGGTGGTGACGAACCCGGCCGCGCTGTCGTCCCCTGTGTGGTCGCCCGGGGCCGTGTAGGTCGTGTCGAAGGCGTCCGAGTGCCACGTCGACATGCCGGTCGCACCGGGCACGTAGAGGCTGACGAGCAGGTTCTGCCCCGCCTCCACCGAGATCGGGACGACGTCACTGACGACCTCGTCGCCGGCCGGGACCGTGACGCGGTCCGATCCACCGAAGGTGATGCGCCGGGCGGTGCCTGGCCTTGCCTCGCCGCCGTGCGCCTGGACGGCGACGTTCGCGGTCGCCACCTCGAGCGGTCCGGGGCTGTAACGGTTCGAGAGAGTGATCCGGGCGCGCGATCCCGCCACGCTGCTGTGCACCACCATGCGAAGGGTCTGGTTCTCGAAGGAGGGGCCGCCGGTCGTCATGCTCGGCGACCAGGCGCTCACCCGGGTGCCCGGGGCGTGCGCCGACGGTGTGTCCGCGCGCGCGGTGCCCACCGGCGCGGCCGCCAGGGCGAGCGCGAGCAGCGCTCCGAACAGGGGCCGCGAAGGTCTGCGGCGGGCTCGGCTGCGCACCGCTCGGTGCGGCTGATCGAGGGTCATCGGCACGTTCTCCGTTCTTCTCGACGTTCAGGTCGTCGTTCAGGCACGTACGTCCTCGGGGAAGCACGGTGCAGGGCAGGGCGCCTGCGACGCCGGGTGCCCTGCCCTGCACCGGTCGTACCGACCGGTTCAGCCCTGGAGGTCCGTGAGCCTCATCGACTGACCGGGCCGCAGGGTGACGGTCGTGCTGCGGCCGCCCGCAGTGACGGTGGTGCTGCGTCCTCCGACGCTGTGCAGCGTCGCCCGGCGTACGCGGCCGCGCTCCCAGGTCATGTCCACGGTGAAGCCGCCGCGGGCTCCCACGCCCTTGAGGGAGCCGGATTCGGCCCAGGCATCGGGGAGCGCCGGCAGGAGTTCGATGTGGCCGGGGCGGGAGTGGACGAGCATTTCCAGCATCGCGGTGGGCGTGCCGAGGTTGGCGTCGATCTGGAAGATCGCCCGGGTGTCGGAGACCCGGTACATGTCGAAGAAGTTCATGGCCGTGCCGGTGTCACCGCCCGCCCAGGGCTTCAGGTTCGTCAACACGAGCCGGTAGGCCTTGTCGGCGTCCTTGAGCCGCGCCCAGCACGCTGCCCGCCACGCGCAGGCCCACCCGTAGCTCTCCATGCCGCGGGAGGTCAGCAACTCCGTTGCTCCCTTGAGGAGTTCCGTGTCACCGGCGTCCGGGCGGATACGGTCGCCGGGGAACAGGTTGATGAGTGGCGACAGATGGCGGTGGGTGGTCTCGCCGAGGTCGTCCTCGCTCATCCACTCCTCGAGGCGGCCGGACTTCGGGCTGACCCGCGGGAGATAGAGGCGGGCACGCAACTTCCCTACGGCGGCGGCGTGTTCGGTCTCGCGGCCGAGAGTGCGGCACGCCTGTTCGTAGTGGCCGAAGAGGGACCACAGGAGTTCCTGTGTGTATGTGATGCCGCGGGCGTCCTGCGGGCCCTGTTCGGGCGACCAGTCGTGGTCGTCGATGAGGACCTCACGGCCGTCGACGGTCGTGGTGATCAGGCGTGCTTCCCAGAACTCGCAGGCGCCCTTGAGGAGCGGCATGATCCGCGCCAGGTACCGCACGTCCTGCGTGTACTCGTAGTGCTCGTAGAGGGATTCGCACAGCCAGGCGTTGCCCGCCGGGTGCCACCACCAGCCCAGGCCGCCGTAGGGATTCGTGGAGAAGGCGACCGTCCAGCCCGCGACCTTGCCGGAGGTGTTGCGGTAGCGGTTGCGGGAGTCGTTGAACTGCTTCTGCGTCACCTCGCTCCACGCGGGGAGCTGAGCCAGGCAGTAGTCGGCGAAGGCGGGGAAGGTGTCGCCGAGGCCGGCCCGGTCGGCCAGCCAGTAGTTCATCTGGATGTTGATGTCGGTGTGGTAATCGCCCATCCAGTCCGGGGTGTTTCCCTCCAGCCACAGCCCCTGGAGTCCCATGGGCAGCCCGTCGCGCGAGCCGCAGATGGTCAGGTAGCGACCGAACTGGAGGTAGCTCGCCTCCAGTTCCGGGTCGGGCGCCGACCCGTCGGCCGCGCGCGCCTTCAGGCGCGACCAGGTGTCCATCCGGCGCTGCCCGCCGCTGGAGCGGCCGAGGTCGAGGGTGAGCCGGTCGTAGCGGGCGCGGTAGTCGGCGATGTGCGTGTCGCGCAGCCGTACGGCCGAAGTCCGGGCCGCCGCGAGGGCCTTGTCCTGGGCGAGTGCGAGCGGGTCGGCGGCCGGGTCGCGGTAGCCGTTGGCGTGGTCCGGCGCATAGTCCGTGCCGCCGCTGATGACGAGGGTGACCTCGGTGCAGTCGGTGAACGTGACGCGGGTTCCGGTGGCGGTGATCGCCCCGTCCCCGGCGGCGGTGACCGCGGCGGCGTAGCGCAGCTTGTTGCCGAGGGCGGCGGAGAAGGAGGCGAGGTTCCGGTCCTTGTCGACGCCGGTCGTTTCGCCGTGGGTGCCGGAGAGGATGACGGCGCCGGTGAGGGAGCCGCCGCCGCTCTGGCTGAGCCGGACGACGATGGTGTCGTCGGGGGCGCTGGCGAACATCTCCCGGGTGTGGCGGACCTTGCCCTTGGTGTACGTCGTGGTGACGAGGCCGTTGCTGAGGTCGAGGGTGCGGCGGTAGTCGGTGACGGCGGAGCGCTCGTGTCCCGGCAGGTACAGCATGACGCGGGCGAGCAGGGTGAGGCTGCCGAAGTCATCGCGTCCGTACGGGAATTGGCCGTCGCTGTCGAGGGTGGTGTTGGCGTCGCCGCTCCACATGCTGGCGTCGGTGACGTGGAAGAGCTCGCGGGCGGGGTCGGCGCCGACGAGGGCACCGAGGCGGCCGTTGCCCAGCGGCAGGCCCTGCTCGATGAGGAGGTCCTCGTCGGCGGGCTCGGGGTACCACAGGGTCGTCGTCTCGCCGGCCGGTACCAGCGGGGACGTGGTGGGGCGGCGGGGCGCGGCGTGCGCGGTGAAGGCGGGCAGGGCGCTCAGCGCGAGGGCTCCGCCGAGGCCGAGGACCAGGCGTCTGGAGGGTCCGTTGCTCATGTGCGGCTCCTTGGACGTGACGGGTGGTCAGGAGAGCTTGATCAGGCGGGAACCGTGGGCCGGGACGGCGGTGGCGGTCCAGGAGCCCTTGGCGGTGCCGAGGTCCTTGCGGGCGACGACATCGCGCAGGTTCTGGGGGCCCTTGATGCCCAGGTCCTTGAGGTCGACCGTGATGTCGGTGGCCGTGGAGCCGAGGTTGTAGACCGCGAGGTAGGTGGCGTGGCCCGTCTTCTTCGTCCACACCTGCGTGTCACCGGAGCGGATCTGCTTCGGCAGGACGGCAGCCTGGTCGACGGCGATGACCTCGGGGTTGGTGAGGATCGCCTTGGCCTTGTCGTCGAGGAAGTAGATGTCGCCGCCGACGTACAGCGGAGACGAGGCCATCGACCAGAAGGTCATGACGGTCTGCCGCTCGGTGTCGTTGATCCCGTCCTGCAGGCCGCTGCCGGTGTTGTTGTTGATCGGCATCGAGTCGAGGTCGCCGAGGTAGCCGGGGGCGGACAGCTTGGGCAGCCACTTGGGCAGGTCGGCGAAGCGGTCGTCGACGGAGCTGGTCCACGTGCTGGTGGTCTCGCAGTAGCACTCGATGTCGGTGTCGACACGGACGCCGTTGGCGTAGGGCCGCAGGCCGTCGCCGGCCTCGAGGTCGACGGGCCAGGCGCTGGCGGACAGCCACATGCTGCGGCCGCTGTGGTCGATGGCGGTGGACCAGGCCTTGATGTCGGCGACGTTGTCCTTCGTCACGCCGTCGATCTTGATGAAGTCGATGCCCCAGGAGGCGTACCGCGCGACGATCGAGTCGATGTACTCCTGGGCACAGGGATTGCTGTAGTCGATCTTCCAGCTGCCGCCCCACTTGTTGGTCGGGGTCAGCGGCTTCACGGCGATGTCCTGCGCATGACAGTCAGTGCCGAGGATCGGCGCGTTCTTGTCGTAGACCTCCTTCTCCAGTCCGGCGGCGCCGTACAGACCGAGCTTGAGGTCCTTGCCGTGGACGTAGTCGGAGAGCGACTGCATACCACTGGGGAAGCGGTCCTTGTCGGCGTTCGGGATGCCGTTGGCGTCGGTGTGGAAGTTCCAGTCGTAGTCGAAGTTCCAGCCGGCGTCGATGTTCAGATTCTTGTAGCCGGCCGAGGACAGCTTGCTGCTGAGCGCGTCGGCGGCGTTCTTGATGTTGCCCTCGTTCAGCCAGTGTGTGCCGTAGCCGTCACGCGAGGAGGACTCGACGCTCCAGCTGCTCCAGCCCATGAACGGCTTGACGTACGGGGTCTTGGCCTCAGCGGTGCCGGTGGACAGGGCGAGCGTGAGGGGCAGTGCACAGGCGGCGGTGAGCGCCGCGCGCCGGGTCGTTTTGGTCGTACGGGTCACTGGAAGTACCTCCGGTATCGGGGAGAGGGAGTTTCAGGATTTGAGGCCGGACATCGCTATGCCCTGGACGATGTGGCGCTGAGCGACCAGGAACATGATCACGAGCGGGAGGACCGCCACGACCGTGCCGGCGAACAGCTCGGGCAGGTTGACGGTCTGGGAGGTGAGGAAGCTGGAGAGGGCGATCTGCACGGTCCAGCTCTCGGGGTCCTGGCCGATCATCAGGGGCCACAGGAAGGAGTTCCACGCCTCGATGAAGGACAGTGCGCCGAGTGAGGCGATCATCGTGACCGAGTTGGGCAGGATGATGCGCCCGTACACACCGAGGTAGCTGAGGCCGTCGAGGCGGCCCGCCTCCTCGATCTCGGCGGGGAAGGACAGGTAGAAGCTGCGGAAGAGCACGACGGCGAACGCGTTGAACAGGCCGGGTGCGATCAGGCCCCACATCGTGTTCACGCCGCCCATCGAACCGACCACGACGAACGTCGGCAGGAAGGTCACGGCCTGTGGAATCATCAGCGTGCCGACGATGAGCGAGAGGACGACCCCGCGACCGGGCACGTTGATCCGGGCAAGCGCGTACCCGGCCATCGAGGCGAGCAGCGTGGACACCGGGGCCGAGATCACCGCGATCAGCAGCGAGTTGGCCAGGGACCGGCCGAAGGGTCGCTCCGGGTTGTCGAACAGAGAGCTGAAGTTGTCCCAGTTCAGCGCGGACGGCAGCCAGTGCCAGTCGGTGGCGGTGACCTCCGGCGTCGTCATGAGGGCGTTGCGCAGAAGCACGTAGAACGGGATCAGGAAGACCACGGCCAGCAGGCACAGCACCAGGTACGTGGCGGCGGAGCCGAGCACGCTCCCTCGGTAACGGTTCATGGGTTCAGTCCTTGTCCGATCAGTCCTTGTCGCGGGAGAACCCGAGGATCCGGCCCTGGAGGAGCGTGACCAGCACGATCAGGAGGGTGAGCAGGAAGGCTCCGGCGGAGCCGACGCCGTAGTCCTGGTCCTGGAGGGCGACGCCGTAGAGGTGCATGAGAGGGGTGCGTACGGGTTCGCTGCCGAGCGAGGCGCCGGTGGAGAAGATCGCGTAGAACTCGTCGAAGGCCTGGAGTGCGGCGATGAGCATCAGCAGCAGGATCGCGACCGACGTGTTGCGCAGCATGGGGAAGGTGATGCTGCGGAAGGTGCGCCAGGCACCGGCGCCGTCGAGGGCCGCCGCTTCGTACAGGTGCTGCGGAATGGACTGGAGCCCCGCGATGAACAGGATCATGTAGAGGCCCACTTGGAGCCACAGGCGCAGCGTCACGAGCACGATCCAGTACAGCGGCGGGCTCTGCGTCTGGATCCACGGCGTGGCGTCGGCGCCGAAGAGCGCGCCGAGGGTGTTCGCGAGGCCGGACGGCACGCCGCTGAACAGGGCCATCTTCCAGATCATCGCGGCGGCCACGTAGCTGACCGCCGCGGGCAGCAGGAACGCCGTGCGGAAGAAGGCCCGGCCGCGCCGTACCCGGTTGACGAGGACGGCGAGGCCCAGGGACCCGGCGAAGGTGATCGGCACGATCATCGCCGTGAACAGCACGATCATCGTGAGCGAGTCCCGGAACCGCTCGTCGCTCAGGAGCTGTTGGTAGTTGTCGAGACCGACCCAGGTACCGAGGGAGATGGTGCGGCGGGCCTCACTGAAGCTGAGCAGGAAGCTCCAGCCGATGGCCACGTAGCGGAAGACGCCGAGGCCGATCAGCATCGGGGCGGTGAGGACGACGAAGGCAAGCGCCTTCGAGCGCCGTTCTGTCAGCCGCCGGCGGCGCGGCGCCGTGGCGGGCGCCGGGCGGGCGGCACTCCCCTGCAAGGGCGTGGTGCCGGTGGCGGTCATGACGTTCAGCCCATCTGCTTGTCGAGGTCGGACTGCGCCTTGGACTGGGCCTTCTTCAGGGTCTTCTCCGGCGCCGAGCCCTGGGCGATGTCGGCGGCCGCGGCGATGAACTCCGCCTGCATCGCCTGCGTCCACTCGGCCGGGAAGGAGATGCCGTACTTGGTCCCGATGGTGACGGTGTCCTTCGCGGCGCCCTTGCTCAGCTCCGGCGTCTTGGCCGCGACCGCGGTCTGCGGCGGCACGTGGAAGCCGTACTTGACGGCCCAGTCGATCTGGATGTCGGCCTGCTTGATCCACAGCCACTGGAGGTACTTCTTGGCCTCCGCGATGTGCTTGCTCTTGGCGTTGACCGCCTGCGTCCAGCCGCCGAGCCGGGCGACGGGCTTACCGGAGGAGTCGTACGCGGGCCAGGGCGCGACCCCGAAGTCGTCGCCGAGCGCCTTCTCGACGGTGGGCAGCGCCCACAGGCCGCACCACTGCATGGCGGTGGCGCCCTGGGTGAACGCCCCCGCGTCGTACCAGTCGGTGGTGAAGCCGAGCAGTACCGACTTGTCGGAGTGCAGATCGTGCAGGCCGCCGATGGACTTGGCGGCGTCGGCGTAGACGACCTTGTCGCCGTCGATGAGGTCCTTGCCCTGGGACCAGGCGAGGAGGTAGGGGCTGTCGCCGATGCCGTCGTTGCCTATGAAGAGGCCCTTCACGTCGCCGTCGGTCAACTTCTTCGCGGCGTCGGCGAGTTCGGCGAAGGTGGTGGGCACGGCGACGCCCGCCTTCTTCAGCATCGACTTGCGGTAGAAGAGCATCATGATGTCGTCGATGGTCTTCATGCCGTAGAGCTTGCCGTCGACGGTGAGGTAGTCGAGGTCGGCCTTGTTGAAGCCGTCCTTGGCGGAGCCGTACACGTCGTCGAGGGGTTCGAGTTGTCCCTTGCGGGCCATCTCGGCGCGGAAGTCTCCGAGTTCGAAGACGTCCGGGGCGTCGGCACCGAGGAGGGCGGCGTTCAGCTTTGTCTCGTACTGGGAGGTGTCGGCGCCCCACACGACGTTGATCGCGATGTCCGGGTTGGCCTTGGTGAACTCCTCGGCGTACCGCTTCACCGCGGCCTGGGTGCCCTCCTCTCCGTACTGGTGATACCACTGCGTGAGGGTGACCTTGGCTCCCTTGGCGGACGCGGTTTCCTGCGGGTTGCTGGAGCAGCCGACGGCGGCACCCGCGACGAACAGCAGGGACGTGCCGAGGAATCCCCGGCGGGACAGGGCGGAACTGGCAGTCATGACAGGGTCCTTCCGGGGAACGGAGACGTGCGAGAGATCAGGCGCCCGCGTGGGTTCACGCGGCGAACAGTGACTGGATGCTGACGGCGGCGGCCCCGCGCGCCCATTCCTCCCAGGGCAGCGGGCGCACCACGAGGGGGCAGCGGGCCGCGGCCCCGAAGGCCTGAGTGGTGAAGGCGGCGCGGATCTGCTCTTCGAAGAGGTCGTACGCGGCCAGGCCCTCACCGGAGACGACGACCCTCTCGGGACCGACGAGGTTGACCATGGCGGCAAGGCCCAGCCCGATGGCCTTGCCCGCCTCGTCGAAGACGGCGCGCACGGCGGCGTCCCCGCCGTGGGCGCGGTCGATGGCCCCGGCCATGTCGAGGTCCGGCTCGCCTGCCGCGCGCCGTGCCCGGGCGACGATCGCCTCTTCGGAGGCGATGGCCTCGACACAGCCGCGGGCGCCGCAGTGGCAGTCGGGTCCGTCGCCGGCGGCCACCGGGATGTGACCGATCTCGCCGGCCACGCCATAACCCCCGGCCACCAGGCGGCCGTTGACCACGAGCGCGCAGCCGATGCCGACGCCGACAGTGGCGAGGGCGAAGGAGTCCGCGCCCACACCCTCGCCGAACCACTGCTCTGCGACGGTGAGGGCCTTCACGTCGTTCTCGACCGTGACCGCCAACCCCGTGGCCGCACGGACCAGGTCGGCCAGCGGCACATCGCGCCAGCCGAGAAACGGCGAGTAGCGCACGACGCCGCCCGTCCGGTCCACGTCACCCGAGACGGACACCCCGATGTGGTGGGTTCGCTCGGCGTGCGCGGGAGTCAGCTCCGCGACGAGCGCGGCGATGCCGCGGACGACCTGCTCAACAGACCGGTCCGTCACCGGAATCCGGTGCGCGGCACGCACCTGCGCCCTCAAGTCGGTCACCACACCGATGAGTTCGTCGGCCGTGACCTTGACGCCCACGAAGAACTCCCGGTCGGCGCGGACGGCGAGGGGGTGCGCGGGACGCCCCGCGCCTTCGACGGTCCTCGGTCCCTGCGTCAGTTCCTCCAGGTAACCGGCCTCGATCATCGGCTTGACCGCCTTGGTGACGGCGGCGGAGGAGAGACCGGTGATCCGGGCGATCTCAGGGCGGACGACCGGACCACGCGTGAGCACTGTCGTGAACACCGTGTTGGCCGCCGGAGACGCGAGCAGCTTTGCTCGGTTCAGCAACATGGGGGAAACGTAGAGCTAATAATTTCCTTCGTCAATATTTAAATTCAGGGAGTTCGGATCTAGGCTCCAACTCATGTCACAGGTGTACTTCGACGAGCCCAGTCGCACGTTCCTGCTCACGACCCCCGCCTCCTCGTACGCGCTGCGCATCGGCGCGGACGACAGCCCACGGCATGTGCACTGGGGTGCGCCCCTCACACTCGACCAGGTCGCCGCGCTGCCCACGCACGACGGAGTGACCAGCAGCTTCGCCTCAACAGGCGGTGAGGAGCTGGCCGTTGAGGGCGGAGCCCGGTTCGGGGTGCCGTCACTGTTGGTGCGGTACTCGGACGGGACGCGCGGCGTCGAGTGGGCCTACGAGGGCCACCAGATCGACGGCGGCCACCTCTACGTGCGGCTGCGCGACCGCCACTACCCACTCGGCTGCACGCTGCACTACGCGGTGCACCCCGACAGCGACATCGTCGAACGCTCCCTGACGCTGCGGCACTTGGGCACGGACAAGGCAGCCGACAGGCCCGTCGAGATCCTGCGCTGCGACGCCGCGAGCTGGTCCGTACCGGCGGCGTCGGGCGTGCGGCTGAGTCACTCGGTCGGCGAGTGGTCGGGCGAGACACAACTGCGGCGCACCGAAGCCCCGTATGCCGAGACCGTGTTCACGAGCCGGCGTGGCGTCTCGGGGCACTACGGGAATCCTTGGCTGATGGTCGACGCGGGTGACGCGGACGAGAGCCACGGCGAGGTGTGGAGCATGGTCCTCGCCTGGTCGGGGAGTTGGCGGATCACCGCGCAGCGCGACCACACGGGCGGCCCGTTCACGGTGACCGGTGGCGCCGGGCACGACGGTCTGACCTGGCGGCTGCAGCCTGGTGAGAGCCATGAAACCCCGGTGTTCGCCGGGCAGTTCAGCCAGGGCGGGTTCGGCGCGACGAGCCGCGGCTGGCACCGGTACGCCGTCGCGCACGTGCTGCCGCGCCCCGACGAGATGCGCCCCGTGGTCTACAACAGCTGGGAGGCGACCGGCTGGGACGTCACGCTGGAGGGGCAGCGTGCCCTGGCGGCGCGCGCCGCCGAACTGGGCGTCGAGCTGTTCGTGGTGGACGACGGCTGGTTCGGGCAGCGCACCAGCGACCGGGCCGGGCTCGGCGACTGGCACCCGAATCCGGAGCGGTTCCCGCACGGGCTCGGCCCGCTCGTCGAGGAGATCCGAGGGCTCGGCATGCGCTTCGGCCTGTGGGTGGAGCCGGAGATGACCAACCCGGACAGCGACCTGTACCGCGAACACCCCGACTGGGTGCTGCACATGCCGCACCGCCGCCACACCGAACTGCGCCACCAGCTCGTCCTGAACTTCGCGCGCACCGATGTCACGGAGTGGGCCTTCAAATGGCTCGACCGACTGGTCTCCACGTACGCGATCGACTTCCTCAAGTGGGACATGAACCGGGCGCTCACGGAGGCGGGTTGGCCGGGCCACCCCGACGCCGAACGGCTGTGGACCGACCACACGCGGGGCGTCTACTCGGTGCTCGACCGGCTGCGCAGCGCCCACCCCGGCCTGCGGATCGAGGGCTGCGCGGGTGGCGGCGGCCGCGCGGACCTCGGAATGCTGGCCCGCACGGACCAGACCTGGATCTCCGACAACACGGACGCCGACGACCGCATCGCCATCCAGCACGGCTACAGCCAGGTCTACCCGGCCCGCACCATGTCCGCCTGGGTCACCGACAGCCCCAACCCGCACACGGGCCGCACCACGCCGCTCCCCTACCGCTTCCATGTGGCGATGGCAGGCGCGCTGGGCATCGGCGGCGACCTCTCGCGCTGGACCGGGGCCGAACTCGCCGAGGCCCGCGACCTGGTGGCGCTGTACAAGGAGATCCGCCCGGTGGTGCAGCTCGGCGTGCAGTACCGGCTCACGGACGCCGTGCTGTACCGGGCCGGCGATCGGGTCGTGGTCATCGCCTGGGGCCGGGACCGCGATCTGCGGCTGACCGGCCTCTCCCCGGCCGCGGTCTACGTGGACGAGTCCACCGGCGCCGAGCACGCCGCGGCGACCCTGCTCTCGCACGGCCTGCCTCTGCGGTTGCCCCGGACGGACCGGCCGAGCACCGTGATACGGCTGACCCGGCGATGATCTGAAGCGGGTCCGTGCCGGGACCACGGCCGGGCCGCGTCACCGGAGTGACGCGGCCCGGCCGTTCAGGAGTGGCCTTCAGCTTCACCCCGACCGGCCATTGACCAACTCAACACACCAGGATCAGCCGTTGACTTGCCACTGCCTGTTGAGGCCCTCGTCGTAGTGGTTGTGTGCGATCCGGATGCCCGAACTGCCGTGGAAGACGAACAGGGGCGAGGTGTACGGAGGTTGATCCGCTCCGTCCAGCCGTCGGACGGTGTTCCCGGTGAAGGTGAAGCCACCGACGCTCTTGGCATCGACGACGGTGACGTCACCGATGTCGAACGAGTTGTGCTCGACCGAGATGTTGTGGTGCACCGGGTTCGCGGGGTCGATGACCTGGTTGGTCGGCTCCACGAAGATGACCGGACCACTGGGCCGCGTGAACGAGTTCCCTCGGATCGTGAGGTCGGCGACCGGCCCTGACTCGTACCACTGGTAGGCGTCGGCGGAGACGTAGATGCTGGCCATGGACATCCCG
This sequence comes from Streptomyces sp. NPDC055140, assembly GCF_053607285.1. Lineage (NCBI taxonomy): Bacteria > Bacillati > Actinomycetota > Actinomycetes > Kitasatosporales > Streptomycetaceae > Streptomyces > Streptomyces sp. NPDC055140. The sequence goes on from NZ_JBSGTG010000006.1 coordinate 131,901, forward strand.
TCGAAGCGGTTGCCGGTGATCAGGACGGGTTTGCGGGTGGTGACCAACACGCCGCGGGTCGGCACGTTGCGGAACACGTTGCCGGAGATGACGACCGACGGGGTGGCGGTGATGTTCTCGACGACCGTGTCACCGATCTCGACCCCGGCGGGAACCGGCCGGTCGAAGGTGACGGTCATCGTGGTGAGCGGCTTGTCATGGTCCATCCCGCTCGGCCCGTCGACCGCGGTGACCTTCGCGTGCGGGTCTGCCAGCTGCGTCATCGTGCGCTTGGTGGTGAACTCGACCTCGTCACCCGGGGCGAACTGCGGGAATCCGGCGGTCTGCGGGTGCTCGTAGGCGAGGGTGAGGGTGGACGGCCCTGTTTTTCCCACGACTTCGAGGTAGGTGCCGTGGATGTTGATCGGGTCGTCGTGCGGGCCGTCGAAGACACTCCTGGTGATCGAGACCTTCCCCTTGACGCCGGACATCTGGACGAAGTCCGCGAACGAGGCGGTCGACCGGCCGGACTTCGGATCGGGCGCGAAGTTCACCTTGTCGATGGAGATGTTCTCGCTGAACTGCCCCACCACGCCGAAGGATTGGAGGTAATAGGCGTTCATCGAGCGCATCGAGACGTTCTTCGACTGCCAGATGAAGGCGCCCGGCTCCGTCCGCTCGATGAGGCGCATCTGGTAGACGAGCCCGGCGTCCGCCGGCTGTGCCGCGGTGGTGTAGTCGATCCGGATCCGGCGGCCGCCGAGGTCGGTGACGGAGGCGACGTCGTTGAACAGCGGGTTGTCCCCGCGCCAGGTCCGTTCAGCCTCGGGGTCGTGGATCTGTGTGTACTGGAGACCGTCGACGCCCGACCAGTACGGCTGCCCGGTGGCTGGGCTCTTCTCGCCGAGCCAAGTGATGTGCGTGCCGTTCACCTGGTACGGGCTGCCGGCCGGGATCGACAGGACACGGTAGGCGTGCCCGTCGGTGACACCGGTGTCGGCGACGGTCGCATCGATGACCTGCGGGGCCGCGTAGTCGAAGGAGAAGTTCGTGAACGTCACATTGCTCGAACGGATCGAAGCGAACGCCGTCTGCAGGCCGTGGTAGACGAGCTTGGCCCCGCCTCCGTCGAGGGTGACGTCGTGCATGTCCTCGACGAGCAGCCCGATCTTCTTGTCCCGGTAACGCTGGTCGGCGCCAATGGTGTTGGACACGTACAGCTCACGCTTCTCAGCCCGCTCGGGGTACAGCTGGTAGGTGCCCTGCGAGAAGACGATCCTGACCGGCCGATCGATGCTCCTGGCGTGCCGCAGCGCCGCCGTGACAGCGGGCGTCGAGTCCGTCCGCCCCGTGGGGTCGGCTCCGTAGTCGTCCACGTCGACCACCACCGGTCTCGCGCTCGGCGCTGCGGCGACAGGACCGGCGGCGCCTCCGAACAACGCGAGTGCCAAGCCGAGAAACACGAACCGAAACTTTGGCATAGCCCCTCCGGATCATCCATGAGCACGAAACACCCGATGAATTGGGGGAGTTGCCGCCGGGTTGACCGGTCGGATCTCCGAGCAGAGTGTCCATAGAACCGATGTCTAGGTCAATGGTCTGGACGCGCGGTCGCACCTCATCTGGACGCGCGGTCGCACCTCATACCGACGGCGGGCGGCCGACGCCTCACTCCGCCTTCGGCGCCGCCGTGCTCGCGCGGATCACCAGTTCGGGGTCGAAGAGGAGCTCGCCGACGGGGACGTCGCGGTTGCCGACCAGGGCGAGGACGCTGCGGGCCACCTCCGAGGCCAGGCGGTCGGCCGGCTGGCGGACCGTGGTGAGCGGAGGGTCGACGAAGTCCATGATCACGGCGCCGTCGTAGCCGACCACCGACACGTCGCCGGGGACGTCGTACCCCTGACGGCGCGCGCCGCGGATCGCACCCAGGGCCATGTAGTCGCTGGCGGCGACGACGGCCGTGGCGCCGCGGCCGAGGAGCGAGATCGCGGCGGACTGGCCGCCCTCGACGGTGTAGGACTGCCGGACCACCCACTGCTCCGGGTCCTCGACACCGCGTCTGGCGAGCGAGGCGACGAAGCCGCTGACCCGGCGGTCGGCCGGGCGGTTGCCGACCGGTCCCGATGCCATGCCGATACGGCGGTGACCGAGCCGGAAGAGGTGGTCGACGGCGAGTTCGGCGGCCAGCAGGTCGTCGGTGGAGAAGACCGGCGCCTCACTCACGCCCTCGAACTGACCGTTGACGCCGACGAACGGGATCCTGCGGGAGCGCAGGAGTTCGTACACCTCCGGGTCCGCGCCCTCGATCGTGTTGCTCGCCGAGAGGAACACGACGGCGGCGACGCCCCGGTCGGCGAGGGAGGTCACGAAGTCCAACTCCTGCACCCCGCCGGGGAAGCACGGACACAGGACCGTCTTCAGGCCGTGCGGGGCGAGGGTGGACTCGATCCGTTCGCAGACGTCGGCGAAGAACGGGTTGGAGACGAGCTCGGTGATGACCGCGATGAGCTGACCCCGCGTCTGCCGCTCGTAACCCAGGTCGGCCATCGCCTGCTCGACTGCCTCACGGGTCTTGCGCGACACGCCCTGGCGCCGGTTGACGACGCGACTGACCGTGGCCTCGCTCACCTGCGCCTGCACCGCGACCTCGGTGATGCCGACCTTCATCGGTTGCCTCCGGCTCATACTTGCAAGATATCGATGAAAGATTTCAGTTCAATATTCCACGCAACATAGCAGTCAGTCTGCATGTCTTCCATATTTCTGATGCATGACCATTGAACCCGCTCTTCGGCCCCTGCTAGCTTGCCGCCACCACTCGGCCGCCCGCCCACTCGCCGTGACCGAAGACCCGGGAGACCTGTTGAAGCCCTCAAGGCTCATGCTGCTCACCGCTGTTGCTCTGCTCACGCCGATGGCCCCCGCACTGTCGGCCGCTGCGGACGCGGACACCGCCTCCGCCGCCCGCCCCCAACTCGCCGTCCAGGACCCGGGCTTCGAGAGCGGCGGCACAGGCTGGACCTTCGGCCCGGGCACCGGGGTCGGCGCCGGCAACTCCCACGGGGGCGCCCGCTTCCTCTACCTCGACGCCGGAGCGGGCAAGAGCGCCGAGCAGACCATCGTCGCGCCCCGAGACGGCAGTTACGACTTCTCCGCGTGGATCGGGAGCGCCGGCAGCGGCGGCACGTACACGATCCGGCGCAACGGCGAGACCGTCCAGACGGTCACCCTGCCCGAGCGCCGCGCGTACGCCCGGTACACCATCAGCCGCGTCGAGCTGAGAACCGGCGACCGGCTGCAGATCGCATTCGGCTCCGGCAGCGCCTGGGTCAACGCCGACGACCTGATGATCTCCCCGGCGGCGCCCGCCGACCCCAAGGTCACCTCGTCCGACCCCGAGGTCGCCGAGATGTTCAACTGGGCCAAGAGGAAAGCCAACAGCTGGGTGCAGCTGCCCGGCACGACGGGCCCGATCAACGTCGACGAGAACCAGACCGGCGGCACCGGCACCGCGCAGTACGCGCCCACCTACTGGGCCGGCTACGCCAACCGCAGCGCCTACTACTCACGCGACATGACCCACCAGCTCACCGGCGCCCACATCCTCGGCCTCGACACCGAGAACGAGACGATGCTCCGCTCGTACGCGTCGTCGGCCACCGCCACGCACAAGTACTTCCCGGTGTGGTCCCTCAACTTCGACGCCAAGACCTACCTGAGCATCGACTACAAGAGCCCGGACAACTTCGTGCGCGAGGTACCGGCCGTCTTCGAACTCGTCGAGAAGGCGGCCCAGGCGTACCTCTGGACCGGCGACCGGAGATACGTGGACGACCCGGCGCTGTGGGACTTCTACCGGCACGCCACCGAGGACTTCGTCGACCTGCACAACTCCGCCAAGTCCAACGGCAAGGTCAAGGTCGCCGAGGGCACGGGCAACGGCATCTTCGCCGGCGCCGCAAGCTACAACGAGCAGGACGGCGACGGCCTCGCCGAGGCAGGGGACGGGATCGCCGCCGAGTACCAGGCCTATCTGGCGATGGCCACGCTCGCCCGCGGCAAGGGCGACACCGCGCTGGCCAGGACGTTCGACCGGCGTGCCGCCGACCTGAAGACATACTTCAACGACAACTGGAGCGGCACCGGAAGCGGCGCCGACATGGTCCGCGCGTACACCCTGTCCGGCACCCCGGTCACCGGCTGGGGCAAGGAGAACAGTGTGTTCATGCCGATGAAGCAGATCATCGATCCCGGCCCGCGCAACGACGCCTATCTCGACTACATCGAGGCGCAGGAGCTGGGGCCGGAGGGGTCGCCCAACATCGAGTCGACGACGTACCTGCCCGACATGTTCTTCAAGAACAACCGCAACGACACGGCGTGGACGTGGATGAAAAAGATCTACGGCGAGCGGGAACTCCAACACGTCAACTCCAGCCAGGGGCCCAACGGCGACTACCCCGAGGTGTCGTTCACCCTGGTCAGCCAGACCGTTCAGGGCCTGATGGGCATCACCCCGGACGCGCCGAACCACAAGGTGACCACCCAATCGCGGCTGCCGTCCGGCATGAAGTGGCTCCAGGCGGCGGACGTACCCATCGGTGCGGGCAGCATCACCGTGCGGCATGACGGCGCGACGAAGACCACACTGACGAACAACGCACACAGGAGCGCCTACCGTTGGGAGGCCCGCTTCGCCGGAGTCCACAAGAACATCACGGTCAACGGCGTCCCGCAGCGGGTGCGCAGCAAGACGGTCTACGGGGTGAGGTACACGTACGCGAGGCCGACGGTGCGGGCGGGCACGACGGCGGTGGTACAGGTGACCGACTGATGCGAACGCTCCGCGGATCCATGGACTTGCGAGCATGCAGCCCGGACGACGATCACTCCACGATCAGCAACGAAAGAGGCCGTTCCCGCCTTACGGCAGAAACGGCCTCCGACCTGCAAAGGCAGGTCGGGACGACAGGATTTGAACCTGCGACCCCTTGCCCCCGGCTCGCAGTCAGCGGGAGGCTGTCACTCTGCCGGATTCCGTGTCGACCGCACTTTCCTCGCGCCCCCGCAGCGTGAAGTCCGCGTCCACCGTCTCGCCCGCCCGCAGCAACTTGCGCAGGGCCAGCGGGTGCCGCCCGGGCGCCGACGCCACGATGCCGAGGTGCCCCTCGGGTAGACCCGCGACGGCGTAGCGTCCCTGTCCGTCCGTGACAGTATTGACCAATTGCCGCCCCCTGCTGTCCAGAACGACCACCACCGCGCCGCGCACCGGCTCGCGGTCGACGCCGCGGACCGTGCCGGCCAGCGCGGGCACCGTTTCGCCGAAGTGGTGCCGGTGGACCGGGAGTGCGATGGGTACGGGCGTCTCGAGAGCGGGGTCATCCGCAGGCGGCTCGGCGACGGCCTCCTCGATCGCAGCACGCTTGTGGCGCACATGGTCGAGTGCGAGCAGCGCTACTCCCCCGGCGATCCATCCGCACAGCACGAGGACCGGCTTGAGGACGCCCGCGCCGCCGAAGTACAAGATGCCGCGCAGCGCGTCGATGGCGTTCGCCAAGGGCATGACGGCGTGCACGTCCTGATAGAACTCCGGCAGCAGTGGAGCGGGCACCGCTCCTCCGCTCGTGGGGATGGACATGACGATGAAGAGCGTCATACCGACCGCGGGCAGGAACCGGCCGGTGAAGGGCGCGAGTCCGGAGGCAGTCGTGGCCACCGCCGTGGTGAGCAGGAAGGCGACAGCCATCACGGACGGGTCGGGGTTCAGGTAACCCAGGCCGACCCCCACCGCGTAGCCGACGGTGCTGAACACCGCGGCGACGACCGCCAGGGCCAGCAGCTTGCGGCGACGGTTGAGGGTGACCGCGCGCAGCAGCGTCGTGGCGAGGATGTAGGCCGGGATGTTCCATGCGATGCCGAAGTAGAGCACGGTCGAGCCCATCGGGTCCTTGGCCGTGGTCGGAGCGACGTCACGAACCGTGAGCGGGTCTGCCGTGCCGGCGACCTTGCTGAAGGACGTGATCAAGGTCTGTTCCAGCGACGCGCCGTTGGCCTTCGCGACGTAGAGCACCGGATGCCCCCCGTCGACGGCGTATCCCGCGAAGGCGTCCCGGTCCAGGACAGCCTGCCGCGCCTGCTCTCGATCGGCCACGGCCGTGACGTCGAATCCGCCGGCGGTCTGCGCGCGCAGCTTCGCGTCGACCCGGTCCGCCTCGGCGCCTCCGGCCACGACCACCTTCATGTGGTGCGGCCCGGGCGCGTGCAGGGCGGGCGCGAAGAAGAAGATCACCCCCAGAAAGAGGACCGCGGGGAACCAGGCCGCCTCGGCCAGGGCCTTCGCCACCGCCACGCGCGGTTGTGCGCCGTTCTCCACCGTGTCGCGCTCCGTTCCCGCATCCATAGATGTACCGATCGGCACATGAATAACGATTGGACGATACATGTACCGTGCGGTACGTTCAAAATGTGTCCCGTCCGATGAACAGCGAGAAGCGCGCCGAACTCCTCGGTCAAGTGGTGGAGTACGTGCAGCGCCACGGCCTCGCGAACCTGTCGCTGAGCCCGCTCGCCGAGGAGATCGGCACGACGAAGCGCATGCTGCTCTACTACTTCGGCAGCCGGAGAAATCTGTTGGCCCGGGCTCTGGCAGCAAGCCGACCCGATGCCCACGCGATGTTCGACACCGTCGAGAACGCCGCGGACCTGCGCCGGTCGGCCCGCGCACTGTGGAAGGCGATCACGGTGGGCGAGCAGGCCGGGCCCATCCGGATGCTGCTCCAGCTTCTGAGCCTGGCCGCGACGGATCCGGACGAGTACGGAGATCTGGCCCGCGAGACCGTCGAGGTCATGATCGGCCCGATCGCGGACGCCGTCGGCCGCCTGGGCCACCCGAGAGAGGTGGCCCGCGAACGGGCGACTCTTCTCGTCTCCGGCCTACGGGGCCTGTGCCAGGACCGCCTGGTGACGGATGACGCGGCCCGCACCGACGCGGCGGCCTTCCACCTCATCGAGACGGTGGTCGAGCCGAGGCGGTGAACCGGTACGCGAGCTACCGGTGCATGAGGTATTGAGTAGCCCCACGCCGAGACCGCCGACGTGCGGGTGCCGGATGACGGCCTGGTCGTGGTCTCGAAAGCCGGTGGGGCCCGCGGCCCGTCAGGGGTACACCAACGCGCACTGCGAGCTGGTCCGGGGCGAACGCCCACCGTATCGAGCGCCAGGACCTGGCCGCGCCGGTCCCCGCCCCCCTTTGCTCGCCGACAGCACCTGGGCGCGCACGCCCAGGTGCTGTCGACCGCCGAGCTTGGCGAAAGCGCCTTCTTCACAAGGGAGTTGGCGTCTCGGATGCCATGCGGTCACCACTCGTTTCACGCCGGTTCACGGGTCGGAGCCGTTCGTCCTACACTCCCGGGCGGACGAGCGTCACATGAGCCATCAGCTCGATCCGCATGCCAGGGGGCGCCAGGGCAGCCACCACGACGCAGCAGCGGTTCGGGTAGGGGGCGCCGAAGTACTCCCGGTAGACGGCGTCGACCAGCGGGATGTCGGCCGGGTCGGTCAGGAAGAGCAGGACCTGGGCGACGTCTCCGAGGCCGGCTCCGGCCGCCTCGGCCGAGCGGCGCAGGTTGTCCAGCGTCTGCCGGGTCTGTGCCTCCACGGGACCGGTGTCGATGCTGCCGTCCGGGCGCACCGGACCGTGGGCGGTGAAGAGCGTCCCCGCGGCGGTCACCGCCCAGGAGAACGGCTGGTCGGGGATGGGCAGTCCGGTGTCGACAGGGGTGATCACGCCGTGCTCCTTCTCGGTATCCCGGCGAGCCGCCGGTACCACGTGTGGTCGGGGGAACGCAGAGCGGTGTGGGTCTCGAAGTGGTCGGCACCGGCTATCTCGACCAGGTCCACTGACACCTGGTGGTCGGCCAACTGGGCGGCCAGGGCCCGGTTGGAGCGGATGACCCGGTCGGTGTCGTGTTCTCCGTACGTGAGCAGGAAGGGGACCGCCCCCGGTTCGGTGACCCTGCACACCGGGCTCATCGCGGCGTCAAGGCCGGGCTCGGCAAGCACCGTCGTGTAGACGAGCTCCTCCAGGCTGCCTGGGGGCGGGGCGGGATGTCGCAGGTCCATGATTCCGCTGACCGGCAGGCAGGCCACGACGCCGTCGGGGGCCAGCAGGGCGGTGAGCGCGGCGATCTGGCCCCCGGCGGAGTGGCCGGCCAGGAGGAGCCGGTCCGGGTCTCCGCCAAACGCGCCGATGCCGTCCCTGAGGTGTGCGAGCGCGGCGAGCGCGTCCTCGAGCCCGGCGGGCAGCGGGTGGGCCGGGGCGAGCCGGTAGGAGGGGGCGACCAGGACGAGGCCGAGCGAGCACGCGGCCCGGCTCATGAAGGTCACCCACTGTCGGTAGCCGTTGGTCCAGCCGCCGCCGTGGCAGAAGACCAGGACCGGAGCCTGTTCGGCGCTCTGGGGGGCGAAGACGTTGTACCGGTGTAGTGGGTGGGGCCCGTAGGCGATGTCCCGTGCGGCGCGCACTGTGGGATCGGTGCCCTGGGCGTCCCAGTCCATGACCGTGCGGGCGTAGCCGACAGCGACGTCCAACGGGAGCGGGGGCTGTCCGTCGGGGTTGTGGGCGGCGCAGAGCGTGAGATCCGCGGAGTGTGTCATGCGACCGGGTCGCCCTCGGGAAGGCCGGCCTCGGCGGCCGCCGGGGTTTTGGCCCCGGCCGGGCCGAGTGTGCGCAGCAGGACGAAGGAGAGAAGGGCGGCGACGCCGGCACTCGCCCCCAGGACGACCATGGCGGCGGTGAAGCTGCCGGTGCTGCCGCGGACGAATCCCACCAGGTACGGTCCGCAGAAGCCGGAGAAGCTGCTGATCGTGTTGATGACGGCCAGGCCTCCGGGCGGCCGCGCGTCCCACGAGGAACTGCGCGGGTACCGACCAGAACACGCCCAGGCCCGCGGAGACGCCGACCACGGTGACGCACAGCGCGGCGAAGCTCGCGGCCGCTCCGGGCACCACCGATCCCGCGGCCAGGCCCAGCGCACCGGCCAGCAGCGGGATCGTCACATGCCAGCGCCGCTCCCCGGTACGGTCCGAGTGCCGGCCGTTGAGGATCATCGCCACCGCTCCCAGGGCGAAGGGGACGGCCGTCAGCAGACTGGTCTGGAGCATGGAGCCGCTGGAGAGTTGCGCAATGATCTGCGGGGCCCACAGGACGACCCCGTAGAAGCCGATGCCCCAGCAGAAGTACAGCGCGCCGAGGAGGTAGACGATGGGGAGCCTCAGCGCGTCCTTCAGCGAGTGGTTGCCCTGCGCACCGGCGGCCGTGGCGTCCTCGGCCATCCGTGCCGCCAGCCAGGATCGCTCCTCCTCGGCGAGCCAACGGGCCTGGTCCGGGCGCTCGGTCAAGGAGCGCAGCGTGACGAAGCCGAGCACCACCGCGAGAGCGCCCTCGACGACGAAGAGCCACTGCCAACCACCCAGCCCGGCGGCGCCGTCCAGGTAGGTGAGCATCAGTCCGGACAATGGCGCCCCGACCACGATGGCGATCACGTTGGCGGACATGGCCTGGCCGATCGCCTTGGCCCGGCGCTCGGCGGGAAACCACAGCGTCAGGTGGTAGAGCATCGCGGGCAGGAATCCGGCCTCTGCGAAGCCCAGGGCGACACGGACCGCGACATAGCTGGTCGGGCCGACGACCAGGGCCTGTGCCATGGAGACGAGCCCCCACGTGATCGCTATGCGGGCGATCCAGCGGCGCGCGCCGAAGCGCAGCAGCAGCATGTTGGCGGGGACTTCGAGAGCGAGGTAGCCGAAGAAGAAGGCCCCCGCTCCGAAGCCGTAGACGGCGGGCGACAGCTGCAGTTCCTCGTTCATCTGCAGGGCGGCGAAGCCGACGTTCGCCCGGTCCAGGAAGTTGACCAGCCACAGCGCGAACAGGAGGGGGATGATGCGTCTCCCCACTTTCGCGTAGACCGAGTCCTCGACTACCACGATGACCACCACTTCTCGTTCAGGGCGTGCGGGAGCCACCGCCGACAAAGCGGCGGTCGGCGCATCGCATCAGGGGCGGGACAGCACAGAGTTCACGACCGACGTACGGCGGCAGGGCACAGCAAGCCCCATGTCCCCGGACTTCCGGGGGTGGATCGGTGCCGACCGACGGCTGCCGGTTAGCTTCCATGGACTTCTCTTGAGCGTCAAGATATCTTTCGGATGCGATCCGGACGACGGCATCAGGGAGACCCAGTGGAATCGGCACACGCAGCGGGCGAACAGACCGCGGGCAAGCCTCACGGCGAGCCCCTCGACGCGATCGACGAGATGATCGGCCTCTGGCGGGCCTGCCTGCCAGAGGCCGAGGTGCGCAGCCTCGAGGTGGTCAGCCGCATGCTGCGCATCACCCGGCTCTTCGACCGTGACCGCGACAAGACGTTGTCCCGCTTCGGTCTGGAGCCTTGGTCCTTCGACATGCTGGCGGCGCTGCGACGAGAGCCACGACGGCGGTCCACCCCCGGGGACCTGATGGCGGTCATGCTCGTGACCTCCGGGACGATGACGACACGCCTCAAGTCCCTGGAGCACCGCGACTGGATCACCCGCACCCCGGACCCCGGCGACCGTCGCATTGTCGTGGTCGAACTCACCACAGCGGGCAGGGAGGTGATCGACGAGGCGTTCGGCGAAGTTCTCTCTTGCCAGCGGGAACTGATCCGCTCTCTGTCGGCAGAGGAGTTCAGTGCGGCCGCGCAGATCCTGAAGAAGATCCTCCTCGACCAGGAAGGCCCGGCCCGACTCCCCTGACGGTCACACGGCCTCGCTGGCACACAGAATGCGTACGCTGTTCGCCTCGCTGCACAGGCGTTCTGCACCGGCATAGGGCCATGCCCAGGATGGTGACGGAGTGCCGGACCTCACGCTTCCCGCAGCCTGGGCATCAGCTGGTCACCGATGCGGCGGGTCTCCTCCTTGTAGGGGGTGTCGGACAGGACGAAGTGCGTGATGCCGAGCGCACGGTAGGCGTTGAGTGCCGCGGCCACGTCGTCGGGTGAGCCGACGAGCCACGTGGTCGCCGCTCCCCCACCGCCGAACCTGCCCGGCGCGGTGTACAGGCAGGTGTCGAGGACCTCGCCGCGTTCGGTGAGGTCGAGCAGCCGCCGTTGGCCGACCGCTGTTCTGCGGTTGCCCATCCAGGTGTCGATCTCGCCCGCGTCGGCCGCCATCTTCGCGACCTTCTCCTCCGCCGCGCGCCACGCCTCCTCCGTGGTGTCGCGTACCACGGTGGTGATCCGCAGACCGTACTCCAGCGGCGCATGGCGGCGCCCCACCCGCTCGCTCAACTCCTTCAGGCGGGCGATGCGTTCGGCGATTCCGTCGAGCGGTTCGCCCCAGAAGAGCTGCACATCGGCCTCGGTCGCCGAGACGCGTTCGGCGGCTTCGGACGCGCCGCCGAAGTAGAGGGTCGGATGGGCCCGCTCGGCGGTGGCGTAGGGGCGCGGGCCGACCGTGGAGCCGGTGACCTGGAAGTGCTCGCCGTGGAAGGTGACGTTCTCCTCGGTCCACAGGCGGCGTACGAGATGCAGGAACTCCTGGGTGCGGGCGTAGCGCGCGGCGGGGTCGACGGTGGTGTCGCCGTAGGCGGCCGGGGTGTCCAGGCCGCTGACGATGTTGACCAGGACGCGGCCGCGGCTGAGCTGGTCGAGAGTGGCGGCCGCGCTGGCGAAGTTCGCGGGCTGCCAGTAGCCGGGGCGGACGGCGATCAGGGGCTTGAACGTGGTGGTGCGCGCGGCCAGGGCGGTGGCGACGGTGAAGGTGTCCGGGCGTCCCCATCCGGTGCCGAGCAAGGCGCCGTCCCAGTCGTGGGCTTCCGCCGTGCGGGCGAGTTCGGTCGAGTACTCGATGGATCCCCAGCCGGATGTGGTGTCGTCACCGCGGTGTCCCGGCTGGACGGTGTTGGGGATGTACCAGAGGAATTGCGGGGTCATCGTGCTTCCGATCGTTGTTCGGGCGGTGGCGGGGCGGCAGGGGGCCGGCCGGTAGGGGTATGTGGGAGCAAGTGGCCCTGGGGTGTGTCGAGTTCACGTGCTGATGGGTCGCCGTGGAGGGCTGCTTTCAGCGCTGCCCCGCGCAGTCGTGACAGCACGAGAGCCACCGCGAGCAGCCCGGCGCAGACACACGAGGCGAGCGCGTACGCGGATCGGGGGCCGCTGCCTCCCGGGGGTGGCGGCACTGAGTGGAGATACACCGCCGAGACCGCGCTGAGGCAGACCGCTGCCGCGATCCGCTGCGCCATCTGCAGGATGCCGCCGGCTATTCCGGCCGCTTCGGCGGGTGCGTGGTGCAGGACCTGGGTCTGGTTGGGCGAGACCGTGAGTCCCGAGGCGGCGCCGGTCAGCACCTGCACACCGGCGCACGCCAATGGGAGCCCCGCCGACGGCACGGCGAGCGCAACCGCCGCGCCGGCCAGGGCAGCGCCGATTCCGAGGGCGAGACCGAGGGTCACCGTGTGCGGGCCGATGCGGCGCACCACCCGCCAGGCCAGCGCCGAGGCGACGCCCATCGCGAGCGCCGAGGGAAGGGTGACGGCCGCCGTGAGCAGGGCGGAGAGGCCGAGTCCTTCCTGGAGGAAGACGGTGAGCACCAGCGCCGAGGCGAGTGAGGCGCCGAACTGTGCCATGGCGACGGCGGTGCCCAGCAGGTACGGCCTCGACGTCCTGAGGGCGGGATGCAGCAGGGGGTGTCGTCCGCGTCGTGCGCGCAGTCGCTGGTGGGCGGTCAGTGCGACCGCCAGGGCAGTCACCGCGGCCGCCCACAGGAGTGCCTTTCCTCCGCTGCCCGGGGTGCGGATGAACGGCACCATGAGCGTCAGCGCGCAGCCGCATGCCAGCGCGAGGCCGAGGACGTCGAGGCTCGGGTCGCGGGCGGTGCGCCGGGGCGGCGGCAGCCACCGCGCCGCCAGGGCCAGCGTGAGCATCGCGCACGGCACGCTGAGCAACAGGCAGCAGCGCCAGCCCAGTTGGGGGCCGAGGCCGGCAACGAGCGCGCCGCCCAGCGGTGGCCCCAGGGCGGTGGCCACGCCGGCCGTCACCGCGTACAGGCCCAGGGCTCGGCCCCGGTCCTGGCCGTGGAAGACGTCCTGGAGGGTGCCGATCACCTGGGAGTTGACGAGTCCCGCGGCGGCGCCTTGCACCAGTCGGGCGGCGATCAGTGTGCCGGGCCCGCCGGCGGTCGCGGCCGCCACCCCCGCGAGGAGGAAGACGGCCACGCCGGCGAGGAAGAACCGCTTGCGCCCGTGTGCGTCACCGAGGCTGCCACCCGGGACGAGCGCCAGACCGAAGGCCAACGAGTATCCGGCCACGATCCACTGCACGTCGCCGGCACCCGCCCCGAGGGCCTGCCGCATGCTCGGCACCGCGATGTTCAGAACTGCCTGGTCCAGCAGGGTCGTCGCGCCCGCGGCCAGGCAGGCCAGCAGCACGCGCCGGGCGGCGCGGTCCTCTCCCGGGATCATTCAGGAACGCGCTCCCGGCACGAGGCCCCCCTCCGGCTCCACGCCGATGACCTTGCGGTAGACGCGCGCCCCGTCGCCGTAGTCGTCGACGGCGTAGTGCCAGGTGGCGCGGTTGTCCCAGAGGACGAAGTCGCCGGGCTGCCAGCCGAAGCGGATCGTGTAGTTCGGCGAGGAGGCGTGCCGCAGCAGGTGGTCGAGCAGCGCCTTGCTCTCCGCGGGGGTCACGCCGGTGAGGCCGATCGCCGAGGTGCTGATGAACAGGCCCTTGCGGCCGGTGGCCGGATGGGCCAGGACGACCGGGTGCTCGACGGTCGGTCCGCTCGCGGTCTTCTTGCTGCCCTGCGCGTAGTTCTCCGCGTTGCCGTCGTACACCGCGCTCACGGACTCCAGGAGCTCCTTGAACGGCTCCGACAGATCGTCGTACGCCGCCTGCAGGTCCGCCCACAGAGTGTGGCCGCCGAGCTCGGGCACCACCTCGTACGTCAGCGACTCGATGGCGAAGACCGGGTCACGCCACAGGCCGCCGATGTGCCAGGTGCTGGCCTTGCCGGTCTGCCGCACGTTGTACGGGTAGACCAGCGGATTGACTTCGTCCTTCGCGGCGGTGGGGTGGTCGAAGGGTTCGGCGAAGATCCGTACGGCGGCGACGTGCTGATCGGGTGTCAGGTGCTGGTCGCGGAACACCAGCACCTTGTGGTTCCGGAAGGCCTGTCGCAGTGCGTCGGCGGTGGTCTCGTCGACGGGGGCGGTCAGGTCGACGCCGGTGATCTCCGCGCCGAAGCGCGGTCCTGCCCTGAGGATGTCGAAAGTGGCGACGGTGGTCATGGCTTCTTCTCCTCTTTGTACGGTGCGGGTCGTGCCGGGGTGAGACGTGCTGGGCCCCCTGATTGGAGGCGGTCAGCCGGCGGGCGGGGTGAGACGTGCTGGGCTCCCCGGGTCGGGGGCGGTCAGCCCGCTGCTTCCACGCCGAGGCGGGCGAGCAGGCGCTTCCGCAGTGCCGTGTACTCGGGGCCGCCGTGGCTGCGCGGCGCGGGGAGGTCGACCGGGATGTCGACCGCGATCCGGCCCTCGTCGAGGACGGCCACCCGGTCGGCCAGGGCGATGGCCTCGTCGACGTCGTGGGTGACCAGCAGTACGGCGGGCCGGTGCCGCTCACACAGCTGCCGTAGCAGGGTGTGCATCCGGATACGGGTGAGGGCGTCGAGTGCCCCGAACGGCTCGTCCGCGAGCAGGAGTTGAGGCTCGCGGACGAGGGAGCGGGCGAGCGAGACCCGCTGCTGCTCGCCGCCGGACAGCTCGACGGGCCAGGCCCGCTCGCGGCCTTCGAGGCCGACTTCGGCCAGGGCGGTGCGGCCCCGCTGTTCGGCGTCCGGGCCTGGCAGGCCCAGAACCACGTTCTCGAGCAGCCGCTTCCACGGGAGCAGCCGCGCGTCCTGGAAGACCACCGACACGTCATCGGGGGCGGCCAGTTCACCGCTTCCCGCCACGTCGTGGTCGAGGCCGGCCAGCGCCCTGAGCAGGGTGCTCTTGCCGGAGCCACTGCGTCCGAGCAGGGCCACGAACTCGCCCGGGACGATGCTCAGTTCGAGGTCGTCGAGCACGCGGCGCCCGCCGAGCGTGCGTACCAGATCTTTGATGCGGACCGTCGTGCGGTCCTCGGTCGCGGTCAGCCCGCCAGCGTCCGCCGCCATGACAGGGTCCTCCTCTCCACAAGCCGTACCAGGGCATCGGAGACGAGCCCGAGGAGTCCGTACACGACGAGACCGACGATGATCACGTCCGTCTGTCCGTAGGTCCGCGCGAGTTCCATCATGTAGCCGATGCCGCTGGTGGCGTTGACCTGCTCGACGACGACCAGCGCCAGCCAGGCGGCGGTCACCGCGAACCGCAGTCCCAGCAGGAACCCGGGCAGCGCACCCGGCAGGACGACATGCCGGACGAACTGGATCCTGCTCAGCCGCACCGTCTCGGCGAGTTCGGAATAGCGGTTGTCGATGGTGCGCAGCCCGTTGTGGGTGTGGATGTAGATCGGGACGAAGACGCCGAGCGCGATCGTGATGACCTTCATCGTCTCGCCGATGCCGAACCAGAGGACGAGCAGAGGGATCAGTGCCAGCGAGGGGATCGCCCGCTTGATCTGCACCGGCCCGTCGACGATCCCCTCGCCGAGGCGGCTCAGTCCGGAGACGAGCGCGAGCAGCAGACCCGCGGCCGTACCGAAGACCAGGCCGAGCAGGGCCCGCCCGGCGGAGGTGGCGAAGTTGGACTGCAGCCTGCCGTCGGCGATGAGGTCGCCCGCGGTGCCGGCGATGGTCCAGGGTGCGGGCAGACTGCGGGCGTCGATGAGTCCGGCGCCGGAGCCGGCCACCCACACCGCGAGGAGCAGCAGCGGGCCGAGCGCCCAGCCGTAGGGGATGGGGCGGCCCGGCCCCAACCTCTTGCGTGCCCGTGGGCGCAGGCGAGGAGAGGAGACCGCGGCGTCGTCCGTCGCCGTCGCGGTCGCCGCCCTGTGGTCGAAAGCCGTGGTGCTCATGACGTCTTCCCTTCACCGGCAACGGCGTCGGCGGCGACGCGCTCGTATCGGCGGTCGAAGAGGATCCCCGCGTCGAAGGCCTTGTGCTTCTGCTCCTTCGCCAGCAGGTCCACGGTCTGCTGCTGGCGTTCGATGGCGCCGGTCCAGTCCGCGGGAAAGTCCGGGTGCCCGGACCTTTCGACGAGGTATTCACCGTCCTCGCGGCTCAACCCCTGGTCCTTGACGTAATAGCCGTCGATCCACTGCTTGGGGTGTTCGTCGATCCAGATGTCCGCTCGCGCCCAGAACTTGATGAGTTCTCTGACGGCAGCGGACTTCTGCGCATTGCTCACGGAATCGGTGAGCGCCCACAAGTGCCCCGGGTCGTCGCGGAGACCGTGCTTGATGGTCGTGCCGCCATCCCTGCCGTATTTCGTCAGATAGCGCTTGATATTGACGTCGGCGATGGGCGCGGCATCCACCTGACGATTTCCCAGAGCGGTGGGATAGACGTCACCGGTACTGGCCAGTTCGACGAGGTCGACGTCCTGCTGGGTGAGACCGGCCTTCTTCAGGATCCGCAGTACGAGCGCCCCCTGCGCCTGCCCGGGGCTGTAGGCGATCTTCTTCCCGCGAAGGTCGGCGAGGGTCTTGATGTGAGCGCCCGGAGCGATCCCCAGCTCGTAGATCGGGTACGCGGTCGGATCCTTGCGGAACTTCGCCGCCACGAGCTTGGTGTCCAGGCCCGTCCAGTGGGCGTTGATCGACGGAATCTCCGCCGCCGAGCAGATGTCGAGCGCGTCGGCCCGGAACGCTTCGGAGCACTGCGGGCCGCCGCTGATATTGGCCCATTTCACCTTGAAGGGCAGCTTGTGGATCTGACCCGACAGTTCCAGGGCGACTTTGAGATCGGGCGCGCCGACGGTCAGAGAGGTGTCGGCGGAGACCTTGGCCGGGATCTTCCTCGCCGCGACATTCTCACTGGTCGCCGTGGATTGCGTGTTGCTCACACACGCGGTCAGCAGAAGGGATACGGCGACAGCGGTCATTGCGCCGATGCGCAGGGATGCGGGTATGGCGGTACGTGGGGACATTCGTGCCTTCACGGGACGAGGGGCACGCCTCAGCGCAGGGCGAAAGGGAGCGCAGGCGTGAAATGGGAATCGAGCGGAGCAGTGCGGCGGGGCGCCGAGCGGCCAGGCTCAGCGCAGAGAGGAGGTCAGCTACACACCGCGGTGGCGACGCGCATCAGATCGATGGCCCGTCGCTTCCGGAACCGCCTGCAGATCCACATGCCACTGAAGTTATCCACCGGCCGAGCTCTCATCAAGAGAGGGGAGTTGACTGTCACCGCGCTGCAATGCCGCCTTCATGGCCCTGCCATGTGCGCGCCGGCGGGTTTCCGGTCCTTGTCGCCGTCCGACAGGAATCGGGCCACACGTCGCCGACCGTCTGCGGGAGCCGGATGTGGCCGACGCTCTCCTCGAAGTACGGGCTGAGCTACCCTCACCGCGTGATCGGCAACCGGATACGCGAGCTGCGCCAGTCCCGCAAGATGACCGTACGGGACCTGGCCTCGCACGCCGGGGTGTCGACCGGTCTGGTCAGTCAGGTCGAACGCGGCCTGACCGATCCCAGCCTGGAGACGCTGCGCAGGCTCTCCGCCGCCCTCGGGCTCCCTCTTTTCGACCTGTTCCGGCAGGACGATCCGGACGACGTCGCGCTGGTGCGTCGCGATCGCCGGATCGTGGTGCGTTCGCCGCAGGGCGGGATCGAGTACACACGTGTCTCGGCCGGCTCCGCACGCCTCGAGGTACTTGAGGGCGTGCTGGAACCGGGAGGCGCGTCCTCGGAGGAGCGCTACAGCCACCCCTCGGAGGAGTGCGTGGTGGTGCTGAGCGGCAGTCTGGTCGTCGAGGCGGGCGACGGCCGCCACGAGCTGAGGCCCGGGGACAGCTGCACCTTCGACTCCCGAGTCCCGCACCGATACGTCAACGAGGGCAGCGAGCCCGCACGGTTCCTGGTGAGCGTGACACCGCCGAGTCGGTGACCCTCACCAGTCGACGGCCGGCCCCAAAGCGACGGCCGCCTCCCACCCATTGACGGGCACATGACTCGACTGCTTCGATCACTCGCACTGAACAGTTTCACCGTGATTGAAATGGGAGCCGCCCCGTGTCCATCGCGCCCCTCGACGCCACCGAGCGTTTCCGTGCCCGGTTCCCCTCCCTCAAGGACACGGTCCACCTGGCCAGTTGCAGCCAGGGCGCGGCATCCGAGCACGTGCTGACGGCGCTGCAGGAGTTCCAGTGGTCCATGCGCAGCCAGGGCGCTCCCTGGGGCGAGTGGATGACCCAAGTGGACGCCGCCCGCGCCGCGTTCGCCGCCCGCATCGGCGCGCAGCCGGACGAGATCGCGGTGGTCGGCTGCGCCTCCGAGGGCGCATACCAGGTGGCCTCCACGCTGGACTGGTCGCGCCGCCCCGGCCTGGTCACCACGGACATGGAGTTCCCGTCCATCGCCCACGTCTGGCTGGCGCAGGAGCGACGCGGCGCTCGGGTGCGCCATGTTCCGGAGCGGGAAGGTGCCGTCCCCGCCGAGGACTACGCCGCCGCGATCGACGACTCCACCAACCTGGTCTCCGTACCGCTGGTCTCCTACCGCAACGGCGCCCGGCTGCCGGTGACCGAGACGGTCCGAGCGGCACGCGCGGTCGGCGCACGGGTGTTCGTCGACGCGTACCAGGGATTGGGCGTGCTCCCGGTGGACGTAGGAGAGTTGGACTGCGACTACCTGGTGTGCGGCGCGCTGAAGTATCTGCTCGGCGTCCCCGGCATCGCGTTCCTCTACGTACGCGGCGGCCTGCGCGACGACATGGATCCTCAACTCACCGGCTGGTTCGGCCGAGTCGACCCCTTCGCCTTCGACCCACGCTCCCTCGACTTCCCGGACACCGCGCGCCGCTTCGAGACCGGCACCCCGTCGATCCCCTCCGCGTACGCCGCCGCGGCCGGGCTTCGCACCCTGGCCGACGTCGACCCGAAGGACATCGAGGCGCACGTCGGCGCGCTCACCACGTACGCCCACACGCGCCTGACCGAGATCGGCGAGACGCCCGCCTCGCCCACCGACCGGGAACTGCGCGGCCCGCAGGTGGCGATCGCCGACCCCGCCCCGGACGCGCTCGCGGCGGCGCTCGCCGAGCGCCGCATCGTCACCAGCCCGCGCGGCACCCTGCTCCGCGTCTCCTTCCACTACTACAACAACACCTCCGACGTCGACGCGCTGATCGACGCGCTCGGTGAGATACGGACCCAGTAGCACGTCCAGTAGCACGTCCAGGAACACCGCACCCCACGGAGCGAGTGACATGCCCGACGACGCCGGAAGCAGCCCAACGGCCGCCTCCTCCCCTGCCGCTGATCCGCATCAAGGCCACGGTGAGATCGGTCAAGACCGGCAAGGCGGCCAAGGCAGGCAAGACCAAGGTCTGAAACGATCCTTGACGGGACGTCAGCTCAGCATGATGGGCCTGGGCGGCGCCATCGGTACGGGGTTGTTCCTCGGCTCGGGTCTCGCCATCTCCGCTGCGGGGCCCGCCGCCGTGATCGCGTACGTGCTCTGCGCGTTGATCGCCCTGGTGATCGGCTGGGCGCTGGCCGAGATGACCGCCGTACACCCGGCGACCGGCTCGTTCGGCACCATCGGCCGCCACTATCTGGGCCCGCTGGCCGGCTTCGTGATCCGCTGGACCTACTGGACGATCCAGGTGATCGCGATCGGCGGCGAGGTCATCGCCGGCGGCATCTACGTCCGATTCTGGTGGCCCGAACTGCCACTGTGGGCACCGGTGGTGGCGTTCTCGCTGCTGCTCCTGGCCGCGAACGCGCTGACCGTCGGGGTGTTCGGCCGCCTGGAGTACTGGTTCTCCACCATCAAGATCACGGCGATCGGTGTCTTCGTCCTGCTCGGCTGCGCCTACGTCTTCCTCGGCCTGCCCGGCCACGAGGCGGTGGGCACCTCGAACCTCTCGAGGCACGGCGGTCTCCTCCCGCACGGCATGAGCGGTCTGGGCACGGCCTTCGTCTTCGTGATCTTCAGCTACATCGGCACCGAGATCATCGCGGTCACCGCCGCCGAGTCCGAGAACCCGGTGCGAGACATCCCGCGTGCCGCCCGGCGGATGGTCGTGCGCCTCGCGCTCTTCTACGTTCTGGCCATGGCGGTGGTGGTCACCGTGGTGCCGTGGTCGCGCACGGCGGCGGGCGGAGACGTCACGGCGAGCCCCTTCGTCCACCTCTTCGACGCCGCCGGGGTCCCGGCTGCCGCGGGCATCATGAACTTCGTGGTGCTGACCGCGGCGCTCTCCAGCGCCAACGCCAACACCTATCTGGCCACCCGCATGATCCACTCCCTGGCGGTGGACCGGCACGCGCCACGGATGTTCGCACGGGTCGGCCGCGACGGAGTCCCTCACCGAGCGCTCGCCGTTTCCGGGCTCGGCCTGGGCGCCGCCGCGATCCTCTCGGTCCACTCCGAGGACACGGCGTACGTCCTGCTCTTCGGCATCTCGGTGTTCGGGGCGCTGGTCGTGTGGATCCTCATCCTCGCCACGCACGTGATGTTCCGCCGCCACCGCGCCCGCCACGACCTCCCCTCCTCGCCGGCCCGGCTGCGCGGCGCTCCGTTCACCACCGTCGCGGCGGCCCTCGCGCTGGCCGCGATCCTGGTCTCCACCGCGTTCATCGAGGGCCTGGAGAACTCCTGGAAAGCCGGCCTGCCGTTCTTCGCGCTGCTCATCGTCGTGTACCGCTTCGGCGCTCGGCGGCACGAGACGGCGGAGCCGTTGCCGGACAGCACGCTGCCGCCAGAGGGTCGGACCCCCTGAAAAGAGGGCTGTGGACAGTGTCAACGGGTGTAGGCCCGCAGCAGCTCTTCGATGCCCAGGTGGAGATCGTCGAGAAGGTCACCGAGGCCCAGGAGCGCCGCTTTCCGCGCGCCGTCCGTACGAGGCAGCCGTCAGCTCCTGACCGTCCCCGGGTCACTGGGATGCTCACTCAGCGGCGTCGTCTCCATGGAGAGCCACGGTGCCTGGGGAAGTGAGTCCAGCACTGTCTGCATCTCGGCGGCGTCCCGGGCTCGCCACAAGCCGAGCGCATGGCGCTCGCCAGGCGTCTTCCACAGCCGCACCAGGTGCCCTTGTCCGGCCAGCTCCTTCGCACGGACCGCCTCCGCCGCGGTGGCGTCCGTCAGTGCCTGGGAGGTGGCGTCCTCGGTCGCGGCCGGGGCGAAGGTCACCAGGAACTCCTTGGCGGCGCCCAATGCACCGGTGGAGGCCGGCCCCGGGTCGTTCGGGTGCGGCGCCAGGGGTGTGACCTCGTCGCTCCGCCACACACGCAACGGCATCGAGGACAGGACATCCTCCAGACACGCGGCGTCCTGCGCGGCGAACAGCCCGAGCGTGCGCCACTCCCCCGGAGACAGAGGCGGGCGCCACAGCCTCAGCAGCTGCCCCTGTTCGGCAAGCCTGCGGGAGTTCGCGGCCTCACGGGTGCGAACGTCGTCGACTTCCGCCTGCGAGGTCCCCTCCGGGACATGGGTGGTCATGGTGACGAGGTATTCCATGGCCGATGCTCCTCTCAGCCGGGGCTGCGGTGCGGGTCGGACGACGGCTGGTACGGACACTGCTCGAAGCGGTCACCGGGTCCCCGGGCATCGCGGAGACACGGAACGCCACCTGGATCCACCGTCTCGCGCGTGGCGGTCGATCGCATCCGTTGGAATCCCTGGGCCTCCTGGACGCCCCGGAACCCTCGGGCTCACGGGAGCGCACCGAAGAGGCCCCTGGGGAGTATCCGAACGGAGAAATAGCGGCAGGCCCCAGGTGATGGATCCGGCACGAACCCTGTGCCACCGCCGGCGCCTGCTCCTCAGGCGGGGCGCTTGGCCATGATGACCAGGCCGGGCCCGCTTTGCTCATCTGCGGGGAGCCGGAGTTCGGCGACCGGGCGAAGGCCGGCTTGCTCGATCAGGTCCACGAGCTGTTCCGGCCGCCATTTGTGCGTGGTCCAACGAACGGGGACACCTCCGTAGGCCTCGGTGCGCACCGCGTCTTCGTCACCGGCGTGTGTTGCGGTGATGAAGTGGCCGCCTGGCTTCAGGGCGCGCGCGAACAGGGCGAGGACCTGAGGAAGGACCTCGCGAGGGAGGTTGAACAGTGACCACCACCCGAGTACGCCGCCAAGGGATCCTTCCTCAAAGGTCGAGGTCGGTGGCGGAGGCGACGCTGAAGCGGCATTGCGGATGAAGACGGCGGGCGTTTTCGATCATGCGGGGTGAGAGATCGACTCCGGACACGTCGCGTCCGCGTTCGGCGAGGTAGGCGGTCACCGTTCCGGGTCCGCAGCCGACGTCGAGGACGGCCCCGAGCTCGCTCACGGTGTCAGCGAAAGCGTCGATCGACGCCTTGAGCCATGGATGGCTACGGATGTCACCGACTCCCGTCGTCACCACCATGTGGGCGTAGTTGTCGGCCACCCGGTCATAGGACTCACGGACCACGTCGAGATCGGCTGGGCGGTCAATATCGCGTGCGCGCATCAGCCAACAATACGGCGGCCTGCGGCGCCGGGACCGGTCAACGGTCATCCGGCACACGCGCCCGGACACGCTGCCGCGTGCCGGCTCAGCCGAACGGACGGTCCCCGGCGATCGCCACGCGTTCGGCGACCCGAGGGTACGGCGCGTAGTCATTGACGGCGTAGTGCTGGGTCGCGCGGTTGTCCCAGAAGGCGACGTCGCCCGCCTGCCAGCGGAACCGCACCTGGAACTCCGGAACGTGGGCCTGCTGGAAGAGCAGCCGGAGCAGGCGGTCGCTCTCCGGGCGCTCGAGGCCGATGATCCTGGTGGTGAAGGAGGTGTTGACGAACAGCATCCGGCGTCCGGTCTCAGGGTGGCGACGCACCACGGGGTGCTGGACGGGCGGGAACTGCTCCTGGAACGGGGACAGTTGCTCGGGCGAGTAGAAACGTGCGAAGCCCGGCAGGAAGTCGTGAACGGCACTCGCGCCGTCGATCCGCCCGCGCACCTCGACCGGCAGGTTGTCGTACGCGGCCGCCATGTCCGCCCACATCGTGTCACCGCCCACCGGCGGCACCTCCCGCAGCTGCAACACGGCCCCCATGGCGGGGCGCGCGCGGAAGGTGACGTCCGTGTGCCAGACGTTCTCGTAGGTGGGGACGGCACCGGCCGACTTGTCGAAGCGGACCACGTCATCGGCGTCACCGGGGGTGAGCAGCGGATTTGTCTCCAACTCACCCCAGTTACGGGCGAATTGACGCTGCGCGTCGGAGGTCAGGTGCTGGCCGCGGAAGAAGAGCACCTTCCATTCGAGGAGCGCGCGGTTGAGTTCCTCGCGCACCGCGCCGGACACGGGCCGCGAGAGGTCGAGGCCGCGGATCTCCGCTCCGATGACGCGGCCCTGCGGAACGAGTTCGAATCGCTCGTACGGCCGCTCCCGCACACCGTCCGGCAGGCGATTCAGGATGCGCGCGCCCTCGTACAGGCCGTCGGCGGGGATGCGGTGGTCGCGCAGGGCCGATGCGGGGGCGATGTCATGGGTGAGCGACATGGCGAACTCCTCAGAAGCTCAAAAGGGGGTCGGCGGCGGACGGCGCGAGGCGACGTTTCCGGGAACCGGTACGGGAAAGCTCAGGCCCGAATACGGAGGCCTACGGCGGATTCAGCGACAGGAAGACGCCGGGGGCGAACCCACCCGGCCGCGGCGGCGCAGAAAGCCGTACCCGCGGGGCGCGCACTCACCGCGGGGGCCGCTGTGCTGCGGCTCATCCTCACGGAAGTTCGAGTGCGTCTGCATGTCGGCCACCCTAACGCAGAGACCTGCGGGCCGACACCACGCGTGGATTCCAACCCGACGAAACTTATCGAGATCGTCCAGATGGGCAAGCAACTCCTCATCACCCGTTAGGCGTTGATGACCTTCTCCATCTCGAACGACGTCGCCAAGTACTTCGCGATCATCCCGGGCCATGTTCGCGGGCGCGCACCCGGGTCTGGAGTCGCTCAACATCATGGGCCTGCACAGCCCGACCTCAGCCATCACCTCGGCGATCATCTTCAACGCGCTCATCATCGTCGCGCTGATCCCACTCGCGCTGCGGGGTGTGCGCTACACGCCCGCGTCGGCGCACGAGCTGCTGCGGTGCAACCTGACGTTGTACGGACTCGGCGGCCTCGTCCTGCCCTTCCTGGGCATCAAGCTCATCGACATGCTGATTTCCGCGGTGCGGTGCGGTATTCGAGCATGTAGCCGTAAGCGCCGTGCAATTAGTGCCGGGCACGCCGCGCGTAGTGTCTGGCGATCGCCGCGACCTGGGCCACCTCCTGCCAGGCGTGATACCGCGCCTTTCCCGTCTCCCACTGAATTAGATCGATCACCTCGTCCTGCCGTTCCAACAGCAGGTCGTGGAAGGCGAGTACCACATCGCCGCGGCGCCTCAGCGTCGTCCCTGCCCACTCCGGCCGGTCCGCCCGGGCACCGACCACCGCCGCCGCGACGTCCTCCGGGGCGCACGCGGGAACGGCGGCGATCGGCGCCAGGTCGAACGGTGCGACCGCGGTCACGGACTCGGCAGTGTCGGGCCCGCGACGCGACGTGTCACGGCGCACCCACGCGCACCACTGCGCGATCAACTCGTTCGTCACCCACACGGGTCGAGAGCTCATCGTCACAGGGCCGTCAGGCGCGGGACTGTCGGGCGCAGGGCTGTCGGGCGCGAGGATCTGGTCCTGCTACGTGGTCACGCGGGCTCCTCGGTCGTACGGGACTGGTTCGAGCCGGAACGCCGTGGCCCTTCGTCCGGCTCGCCCGTGCGGATCCGACAGGCGGGGGGCCCGAGCCGGCGGCTCGTCGGTCACGTCGATGCCCTTGTCGACGACAGTGCGCCTCGCTATGTTAATCAGAAATCACATCCTGGAACAAGCTTTGAAACGTGCGGGCAACTCCAACTCCGCGCCGAACAAGGTGAGATGCGCCGCACGTCCTACCAGGAAAGCGAGCAAGTCAATGCCACATCTCAGCCGCAGAAGAGTCCTGTCCCTCGGTGCCGCGCTGGGCCTCGTGAGCGCGACGAGCACCACCAACGCGTGGGCGTGGTCGCCGACGGGCTCGGTCGCCGGAACCGGCACGGGAACCGACCCGGAATACGTGTGGGACGACGAGGTGGACCAGCTGGTGGCCTCGCTCTTCGACAACGGCCAGGTTCCCGCGGTCAACACCGCGATGGCGTCGTGGGTGAACAACAACGACCCGCTGCCCCGCGGCCTGCCGGCCGACCTCACCGCATACCTGCAGAGGGTCAACAAGCTGCCCTCCTGGGCGGATTCCGGCAAGCTGGCTCGCGCCGCCGACTTCAACCGGCGCAAGGACACCTACCTCTTCATGCTCTACGGGCTCGGCAGCGGGATCATGAGCACCGTGATCCCGCGGGAGGCCAGGAGTGTCTACTGGTCCGCGGGCGGCGCCGACATGAAGGACCGCGCGGCCAAGACGTTCACGTTCGGCTACGACCTGGCCCAGCTGAAGGGCTTCGAGCCGACGGGCCAGTTCGTGGTGACCGCCAACAAGACGCGTGTGGTGCACGCCGCGGTGCGTCACCTGTTGCCGCAGTCGCCCCATTGGCGGGCGGTCACGGACGAGGACATCCCGATCAGCAACGCCGACATCCTGGTCACCTTCCACAGCCTGGGCACCTTCGTGCGCAGGAAGCTGCTCGACTGGAAGGTCCCGTTCTCGGCTGAGGACCAGGACGCCTTCCTGCACAGTTGGCAGGTCGCCCTGCACCTGCTCGGTGTGCGGGACGAGTACATCCCCAAGTCGTGGGCCGACGCGGAAGCACAGTCGGGGCAGGTACTCACGCCGATCCTCGCCCCGACGACCGAGGGCATCGAACTGGCCGAGGACCTGCTCGGGTTGACCGCGCAGGTCGACCTGGGCGTCACGCGCGGATTCCTCAACGAGTTCGTACGCTACGTCCTCAGCAACGAGATCGGCGACTGGCTGGGGCTGAAGCGCGACTACGCCTCGGCGGCACTGATCCGCACCGCCTGGCCGGCCTTCATCCTGTTCCGCGAGGGGCTGTCGCCCGTCGCGCCCGCCGCCTTCTACGTATTCGACCAGTTCGTGCGCGCCTTGGCCATGGCGTTCCTGAACAACGGCTCCTCGGGGACGACCACCCCCATCGTGATCCCGACGGGAAACAGGCCGACCTCCTGAGCCCCCGGACCGGTCGCGCGCAGGCCCGTCCCGCGGCCCACCCGCCACGGGACGGGCATCTGCACGGTCTGCTCAGAGCCCCAGAGCACCCACGACCAACCCGGTTACGGCGGCCCGGTGGTCAGGGCTGTCCTGCCAGCGCAGTCTCCGCCCGGCCTCGACGACCACGCCGAACCCGGCGTGCACCAGCACCCGGGCCTGGCGCGGGTCCAGGTCCGGACGGGCAAGTCGCAACTGCTGTTCCCAGACGGCGATGTGCTCACGCTGCGCAAGGACCAAGGGGCGCTGCAGGCCGGCCGGCAGGCCGACGAACTCGGCTTCGGCGACACTTGTGAGGGCGGTGTGCTCGAAGCTGTAGGCCACGTACGTCGCCGCCAGCGCCGCGACGGCGTCATGCGGATCGGCCACCTTCTGCAGGCTCCGGTCCACCGCCTGAGCCAGCAGCCCCGCCGCCTGCAGGCATGCCGCCGCCAGGATGTCGACCTTGCCCGGGTAGTGGCGGTAGAGGGCGGACGGGGCCAGCCCCACCGCCTGTGCGATCTGGCCGTTCGTGACGTTGGCGAACCCGTCCCGGGCGAACAGCGGGACGGCGGCCGCGAGGATCTCCGCGCGCCGTGAGCGCGCCACCGGCAGGGCCGGCAGCTCGACGGAGCGCTTGCTCCTCATGGCCGGTACGAGTTCGGTCGCGATCACGCGCAGGGCGCACGCCAACAGCAGTTCCTCGAGCCGACGTTGAGCAATGGAGGTGCGATGCATCGTGATGGACCCGATCGCGCCGAGAGCCGCCGCGACCCGCAGCTGCTCGTCGGAGAGCGGACCCTCGCGCCGCACCGCCTCGGTGACCCGCCCGACGACGCGCCCGAACTTCGCCTTGAGAAGCCTGCGATCGTCACGGTCGAGGTACCTGGCTTCCCATCGGTACACGCCGCCCGACGCGCGATGCGCGACGGTGACCCGGATGAGGGCGGTGAGTACGTCTGCCGGGGCCGCCGCGGGCGGCATTTCGTCGAGCGCGGCGACGAGCCGGTCCACCATGGTGTGCGCGCACTCGGCGAACAGTGCGTACTTGTTCGGGAAGTGCCGGTACAGGGCCGTGGCGGTGATGCCCACACCGGCGGCGATCTCCTCCATGGACGCCGCGTGATAGCCGCGCTCGCTGAAGAGCCGGCCGGCCGCCTCGACGATGAGCTGCCTGCGGTTGCGAGGGCGAGTGGCCGCGCTCGGCTCGGCGGTCATGAACGCACACACGAATGCGGAGACGGGGCCATACGGCCCAGTCAACCACACGGTGAGCAGGCCCTGGGCCCACCCGTGTGCCGACCGGGCGACAGGCGGTCCCAAGACGCCACCCATGTGATTTTCCATTAACAAAATGCGTCAAGACACTTCTCGAACCGCAGCATTGAACGGCACAATGCCGCAGCGGCCACCGATCGATACGCCCCCTTACGCTCCTGAGGAGTCGTCCATGTCGACCGACACGGCGCCCGCCTGGTCCTTCCGGCACCACTGGATGTCCCAGGCCGCCACCCACGCGATGATGCGACCCGACAAGCCCGCGCTGCGGTACCTCGGGGAGACCACGACCTGGGCGCAGTTGTCGCGGCGTTCGCTGCAACTGGCCGCGGCGCTCGCCGACCGAGGCGTCGCTGCGGGTGACCGCGTCGCCATGCTCACGCTGAACCATCCGTGGTTCGTGGAGAGTGTGTTCGCGGCGAACAGCCTGGGCGCCATGGCCGTGCCGCTCAGCTTCCGGCTCGCGCCGCTGGAACTCGACTACATCCTCACCGACTGCGCTCCTTCCGCGATCGTCGTCGACGCACATCTCCTGCCGCTGCTCCAGGCCGTGCCGAACGCCGCGTCGATCGGCACGGTCGTCGTCATCGGTGAATCGGGCGAGGCCGAGGCCGACGGCCGCACCGCGTACGAGGAGTTCCTGTCGGCGTACGAGCCGATGGAACTGCCCGACATCAGCGAGGAGTCGACCGCGCTGATCATGTACACCTCGGGCACCACCGGCCGGCCGAAGGGAGTGATGCTGTCCCACCGCAACATGCAGGTACAGGCGATCACGTGCATCCGCGCGATGGAGATATTCGACGACTCCGATGTCGGTTTCCTGACTGCGCCCTTCTTCCACATCGCGGGTCTGGGTTCGATCGTGGCGAACTTCCTGGTCGGGAGCACGGCCGTGATCCACCCGCTGGGCGCCTTCGACCCGCGGGCGGTGCTCGACGCCTATGAACGCGAAGGCGCAACCGTCGTGTTCAACGTTCCCCAGCAGTGGGACCTGATCTGCGCACAGGCCGACATCGGCAAGCGTGCCCTGAAGCTGCGGATCATCAGCTGGGGTGCCGCCCCCGCGAGCGATGCGACCCTGCGCGCCATGGGTGAGAAGTTCCCCGACGCACTCAACGTGGCCGTGTTCGGCCAGACCGAGACCTCGCCCATCACCTGCGTACTCCGTGGTGAGGATTCACTGCGCAAGCTCGGCTCGGTCGGCCGGCCGATCCCGAGCATCCAGTACCGCGTCGTCGACGCGGACATGAACGATGTCGCCGTGGGCGAGATCGGTGAGATCGTCTACCGCGGGCCGACGCTGATGCAGGGGTACTGGAAGAAGCCGCAGGAGACCGCGGATGCCTTCGAAGGAGGCTGGTTCCACTCCGGTGACCTGGTCAGGCGGGACGACGAGGGCTTCGTCTGGGTGGTCGACCGCAAGAAGGACATGATCATCAGTGGCGGCGAGAACATCTACTGCGCCGAACTGGAGAACGCCGTCGCCGCACACCCTTGCGTACGGGAGGTCGCAGTGATCGGCAGGTCCGACGAGCACTGGGGCCAGGTGCCGGTCGCCTACGTCACCGTCACCCCGGGAGCCGGCCTGTCGCTGCGGGAGCTGACGGAGTTCCTCGACGGAAAGCTCGCCTCTTTCAAGTGGCCGAAGGACCTCGTGCCGGTTGCCGAGCTTCCCCGTAACGCGGGCGGCAAGGTGGTCAAGCCCCTGCTCTGCACCCAGGACGCAGCACGCATGCAAGGACAGGACGAGGGGTGAGCGCCGCCGCCCTGCTCGGAGCCGCAGGGGGACCGCATGGACTTCTCCGCCATGTGTATCGTGCGACTGCGGGCGCCGACGCTCCAGGAAGTCCGTTACCCCGCCGAAGAGTTGCTGGCCGTCCGCAGCAAGTAGGCGAGGAACAAACGAACGCCGCCCAGGGCCCAGGGTCGGCTACTGCTGAGGAGCTACTCGGCATGGCGTAGCGCGGCCGCCGGCGCCGAGTCATACGGATATATCGACGAATATTCTCATTTCCTCACTTCTGCGGCATTGCGCGTAAATGTTCCAGTAGTTCGTGTTAAGTCTGATTCTGGAATGGCCGTGGTACCCCCCGGCCTGTGAAACCCGGCGTAACTTTCCCGGCACGTCGCCCCGTTCAGTGCGGGTCTGGCGGTCTGGGAGATCCATATGAGCTCGATTGAGGCCGCCCGTGTGGCAGGCCCCGGAACAAAACGGCAGCCAACCCTTCGGCACACGACGAGCAAGCCGGCGTCACCCGGTCTGCTGCCGACACCACCTACAGACACCGAGAAGTACGCCTACGCCAAGCGTCGCCTGGCCGTGCTGAACGTCAGTTCACTGGTCAGCATCGGCTGCCTGGCGCTGAGTCAGTTCAGGCTGGCCTCCTCCACGCCGTTGTTGTGGATGTTCTCGCCGTTGCTGACGTTCACGGTGCTCTACTACCTGATCTCGATGGGGGTGAACCTGTTCACCCGCGATTTCGATGTCGAGCAGCATCGAAGACTCGTGGGTGATTGGCGCCCCGACACTTATCCCTCGGTCGACGTCTTCCTGCCGGTGTGCGGTGAGCCAATCGAGGTGCTGCACAACACCTGGACCCATGTGCGGGCCCTCGCGGACCGCTATCCGGGCGTCTGTGAGCCGTTCGTCCTGGACGATTCGGCCAGCCCCGAACTGCGCGCCATGGCCGCGGACTTCGGCTTCCGCTGCGACACCCGGAAGAACCGCGGCTGGTTCAAGAAGGCCGGCAACCTGCACTTCGGGTTCGACGGCACGGACGGCACGTACATCCTCATCCTCGACGCCGACTTCGCGCCGCGCGCGGATCTTCTGGAGGAACTGCTGCCGTACATGGCGGCGGACGACCGGCTCGCCATTGTCCAGTCCCCGCAGTACTTCCGGGTGCTGAACGCGCAGAACTGGATCGAGCGCGGGGCAGGCGCCGTCCAGGAGCTGTTCTACCGGGCCGTACAGGTCTCACGGCAGAACCGCGACGGGGCGATCTGCGTCGGCAGCTGCGCCGTCTACCGGCGCGCGGCTCTGGAGGAGAACGGCGGCACCACCCTGATCGAGCATTCGGAGGATGTGCACACCGGCTTCGACCTGAGGGGTCTCGGCTGGGACCTGCGCTATGTGCCGGTCGCTCTGTCGGCGGGCGTGTGCCCGGACAACACCGCAGCCTTCTTCAACCAGCAGTACCGCTGGTGCGCGGGCTCGATGAGTCTGATGGGCAGCTCGAAGTTCTGGCGGACCAGGCTCAGGTTCTCCAGCAGACTCTGCTACCTGTCCGGGTTCTTCTACTACATCCACACGGCTCTCTTCACCTTCGCGGCACCCGTGATCCCGATCGTTCTACTGTCGGCGTTCCCGGACAAGCCCAGGGCCGAGACGCTCTGGCTGGTGCTGCCCAGCGTGGTCTACACGACGGTCGTGTTCCCGATGTGGCACCAGGCTCCCTACCGCCTGGAGGCGTGGGCGGCCCGCATGATGTACGGCTGGGCGCACGTCTGCGCGATCTGGGACATGCTGCGCGGCAAACGCATGGGCTGGCAGGCCACGGGCTCCTCCGGTGCGCGGAAGAACGGGGTCCGACGACGCTGGATCGGCCTTTGGCTCTGGGGCGGCGGCACCGCCGTGCTCTGGGTGGGCGCAGCGGCCTGGCGCATGCTCACCCTGAACGCGCCCGACTTCGCCCTCCTTCTGGCCTCAGGACTCTTCTATGCGCTGATCGTCGGCCGGGTCATGCTGCAACCTCGTTCGATGGGAGCCCACTGATGCGCGTGTCCCGTGCCATCACCGCCCTGCTCGTGCCACTCACCACCTGTGTGCTCGCGGTGACTGCCTGCAGCCCGGGCTCCTCCGCCTACTCCAGGGCGCACGTCCCGGCCGCACCGGCGCCGGAACTGCCCTACGACGTACGCCCGTTGATCCATCCGCAGAACAAGTACTTCGGGGTCTCCCGGCCCAAGGCGCCGAACTCCATGAAGCCGGTGACCGAGTACGCCCGGATGGTCGGCAAGAAGCCGAACCTCATCGCGTACTACGCCGCCTGGGGTGACGGCTTCGACGCCACAGGCGTGCGCAACGCCTGGAAAGCCGGCGCGCTGACCGTCGTGTCGTGGGAACCGCACAACACTTCCCTCACAAAGATCGCCGACGGCGCGTCCGACGACTACATCAAGAAGTACGCGAAGGCGGCGAGTGCGCTGAACATCCCGTTCGCGATCAGCTTCGCGGACGAGATGAACGGCGACTGGGAGAGGTGGGGGACCACCGGGACGACACCCAAGGAGTACGTCAGGGCCTGGCGCCACATCCACGACGTCTTCGAGGACGTGGGGGCCACCAATGCGATCTGGGCCTGGTCGCCGAACATCATCAACCCCGTTGGGCACCAGAACCTCAAACCGTTCTACCCGGGCGGCAACTATGTCGACTGGGTTGGCCTGATCGGTTACTTCACCGACTGGGACCCGCACACCTTCGAGGGCCTGTTCGGGCCGACCGAAGAAGAGGTGCGGAGGTTCACCAACAAGCCGCTGCTCCTCCTGGAGACGGGCGCCATGCCCGGCAACCACAGAGCGGGCGACGTGCGTGCACTCTTCGAGGGCGTCACGGCCGCCCCCGACATCGTCGGATTCGCCTGGTTCGACTACAAGGCACGCGCCGACTGGCGGCTGTCGGTGAATCCCGCCGGCCTCGCCGAGTTCAAGCGCCTCGCTGCGGACGACCTCTACGGCTTCGACGTGCGGAAGGTCAAATGACGTCCACAGAACGCGGCCCCCGGACGGTCCTCCCGGTCCCGTCACCAGCCGGCGGCCTGCCTGCCCCGGCAACTCCGGCCTACCGGGTCCCGACGGTCCCACAGGCGGCCTGGAGCTCTGCGGGCTGCCGTCGCCGTACCTGGGTCAGCCGGGCGATCCTGCTGAGCGTCCTGCTGTTTCAGGCGACACTGTCACTCCGGCTGCACAACACCGCTTTCCAGGACGAGGCGGTCTACCTCAGTTCCGGGCATGTGCAGATCCACCACCTGCTGTACGGCACACCGGTGCCGACGGACTACACGAGCTACTTCTCGGGTTCCCCGCTCATCTATCCCGTGGTGGCCGCGGTCGTCGACGCCAAGTTCGGACTGGCAGGTGCCCGCCTGCTGAGCCTGTTCTTCATGCTCGGAGCCAATACGGTCCTGTACGCCATGACCCGGCGACTCTTCAGTGAGCGGCCGGCGCTCGCCGCGTCCGCGGTCTTCGCGGTGATCCCGTCCACGATGGTGCTCGGCCATTTCGCTACGTACGACGCGGCGGCCGTCTTCCTGCTCGCCCTCACGGCCTGGATCATCGTCCGGACCGACCGGGCACCCGTCGCGGCGGTGCTTTTCGCCGCGCCGGTCGCCGTCCTGGCCGTTGCCACCAAGTATGCCGCCGGGCTCTACCTGCCGACTCTGGTCGTGCTCGCCGCGCTTGTCTCCTGGCCGCACCGCGGCAGGTCAAGCATGGTCCGTGCCGTGCTGTTCGTGATCGGTGTGGCCGTCCCGATCCTCGCCGGGCTCCACTACAGCGACGTACTCGACGGCGTGCGCGCCACCACCACCGCACGTGAGCACGGCCATGACGGCGTGCGGGAGCTCGTAGGGAAGTCCGCCGAATGGGGCGGTCTGATGTTCCTGACCGCGTGCGGCGGCGCCATCGCCTACGCCCGCCGGGGCCAGATGAACGAATCGCCTTCGACAGTGCGCCTCGGTGTCCCGGGCGGAATCTGGCGCGCCCTTCTGGGTCTGCTGCTGTGCGCCACAGCGCTGCTCGCCCCCGCCTACCAGATCCATCTCGCCACCTCCGTCGCCCTCTCCAAACACCTGGGATTCGGCCTGCTGTTCGCCGCGCCCATGGCCGGTGTCGGGCTGACCCGGCTCGTGGGCGCGCACTTCCGGTTTCCCCAACTAGCCTGTGTCCTGTGGGTCGCCACGCTCTGCGTGGGGGTGACGAAGTCGACCGAATGGTTCACCTCGTGGCCCGAGACGAGCCAGCTCAACAAGGTGCTCAGACCGCACATCACTCCGGACGGGGGCCGCTACCTCGCCGAGAGCCCCAATACTCCCGTGTACTACCTGCGGGACATCACGGACCAGACCCGTTGGTCGTCGCTCTACTACATGGGCTACAAGGACGCCCATGGCACCGTGCACCACGGCAAGGACGGCTATCGAAAGGCGCTCGCCGACGGCTGGTTCGACCTGGTCGTGCTCGACGGGGTCGCCATGCCGGAGTTGGACCCCGTCATCACCGAGGCAGTGCGCAGCAGCGGCAGATACCGCCTCCTGGGCGCCGTGCCGTTCAGTGAAACCGGCCGCTTTCGGATCTGGGTGAAGCGATGACCTCCTCGACCGCCGATCTCGTCCCCCGGCCTCACGCCGTCGGGACCGAAATCACCGCCCGGTCGGCGCGCGACCAGCGGGTTCCGCTCCTTCTCTTCCTGCTGCCCATGTTCGTCGCGCTGGCCTGTGTCCTGCCAGGCATCGGGCATCGTCAGTTGTGGCGCGATGAACACTGCACCTGGTGGGCGTCCTCGATCGGGTATCCGGACCTTGGCTTTCTGATCGAGCACATCGATGTCGTCTTCGCGCCGTTCTACGCCGTGATGCACCTCTGGATCGCGCTGGTCGGTGCCTCGCCGGCCGCCCTGAGGCTGCCCGAGGGGCTTGCGATGGCGGCGTCGGCCGGGCTACTGGGACTCCTCGGGCGGCAGATGTTCACCCCACGTACCGGACTCGTGGCGGGCCTGCTGTTCGCCCTCGTGCCGACCGTCACGCGCTATGGGCAGGAGGCCCGCCCCTACGCCTTCGCGATGCTGTTCTCCCTGCTCGCCACGCTTCTGCTGCTGCGTGCTCTGGAGCGGCCGTCGCTCAAGGGCTGGTCGCTCTACACGCTCGCCCTCACCTTGACCGGGCTCAGCCACCTGGTGGCTCTCTGTGTGCTGGCGGCCCATGCCGTGGCGGTCCTGCGTGCAAGACGCGGGGGCACCTACTTCGTGAACTGGGCGTTCGGCTGCGCGGTCGTCATGGGCACGTCCATGGTCATCCCCATGGTCAACAAAGGCTCGCGGCAATCCGATCAGATCGCCTGGAACAATGCGACCCCGGGGGAACTGGCCACGTACCCGATGGAGCTGTTCGGGTCATGGTTCACCGGCGCCGTCGTGATGAGCCTCGGCGTCGTGGGGCTGCTGACGGCCGGTCGCAAGGCCCTCACACCGACTGTCTGGGCCGTACTCCCGCCGGTTCTGACCTTCCTCACATCCGACCGGCTCCATCTCTTCCTGCCCAGGTATCTGCTGTTCACGGTCCCGGCCTGGCTGCTGCTTGCGGCGGCCGGTGCGGTCCGCTGCGCGGATGCGCTGACCTTCGCGGTGCGGACGGGCCGCTGGAGACGGTTGGCGAGCGCAGTGCTGATGACCGGCGCTCTGGCAGGGTTCGCCTTCCAGGCTCTGCCGGCCCTCGTGTCGGCCCGCCAGGATCTCCCGGGCGAGCCCGACTTCGCGGCCGCGGGACGCATTGTGACGGCCGGACAGCGCCCCGGAGACGGCATCATCTTCAACGGCGACTTCGGGGTGCGCAAGGCCATGGCGTACGAGCTGCGCGAGGGCGCCCCGCCCAAGGATGTCCTGATGAAGCAGACACCTCAGGAGACCGGCTGGTACCAGGCGAACGAGTGCGATGTGCCCAGCACCTGCCTGGCCGGCCGTCGGCGCCTGTGGTTGGTGTCGACGGCGGCGGGCGATCCGCGCTCCGGCATGAGACCGAGCACTGCGGCGGCGGTGGCCGGGCGGTTCACGGTGGTGCGTACCAACCGGCTGCACAACCTGACGATCCAGCTGCTCGAGCGCCGCAGCCGCTGATGAACAACACCACGAAGCAGGACCAGGGTTCTCAATAGATCTCGCGGAAGACCGACGCCAAGCAGCTGCGGCAGCCCTGCGCTGGATCGGCCCGTTGCGGCACGGACGCCACCAAGCGGTACTCACTGCGCGTCCTCGCCGCAGGGCAGTGGGCGTCGACGCCGAGTACA
The DNA here is from genome assembly GCF_053607285.1 of Streptomyces sp. NPDC055140. Classification (NCBI taxonomy): domain Bacteria; kingdom Bacillati; phylum Actinomycetota; class Actinomycetes; order Kitasatosporales; family Streptomycetaceae; genus Streptomyces; species Streptomyces sp. NPDC055140. The sequence continues at coordinate 167,547 of NZ_JBSGTG010000006.1, forward strand.
AACGGGTCTTCATTGACCGGCTGTTGGCCACGCTGGTGCGTCTCCGGGGCATGGCGCCACGCACGACGTACCGGCCTGCCGGTTCGGTGTCGACCGCTCGACCCGGAATCGATGCGGGACACCCCGACTTCGCCGGACAGATCGCCGACTCGAAGAGCTTCGTGCCCGACCAGGACGTGACCGACCGTCACGCCCACGGCACCCACACCGCCTCCACCATCGCCGGTACCGGCGCCGCTTCCGGCGGCAAGGAGAAGGGCGTCGCCCCCGGCGCGAAGCTGCTGGTCGGCAAGGTCCTCAGCAACGAGGGCTCCGGCGCGGAGTCCTGGATCATCTCGGGCATGCAGTGGGCCGCCGAGACCAAGCACGCCAAGGTCATCAGCATGAGCCTCGGCTCCTCGGAGACGAGCGACGGCACCGACCCGATGGCCCAGGCCGTCAACGACCTGAGCGACTCCACCGGTGCGCTGTTCGTCATCGCCGCCGGTAACTCCGGTGCGGGCGGCATCGGTTCGCCGGGCGCGGCGACCTCCGCGCTGACCGTGGGCGCGGTGGACTCGGGCGACGATCTCGCCAACTTCTCCAGCTGGGGCCCGCGGATTTCCGACGGCGCGCTCAAGCCGGAGGTCACCGCCCCCGGTGTGAACATCCTGGCCGCCCACTCGCAATACGCCCCGGGCACCGGCTCGTACATGACCATGAGCGGCACCTCGATGGCGACCCCGCACGTCGCCGGCGCCGCGGCGCTCGTCGCCCAGCAGCACCCGGACTGGACCGGCCGGCAGATCAAGGACGCCCTGGTCAGCACCACGAAGGCGACCCCGGACATCCAGCTGTCCAAGGGCGGCAGCGGCCGTGTCGACGCCGAGGCCGCGGTGCTCGGAAGCGTCCACGCCTCGGCCACCGCCTGGTCCGGCTTCTACCCCTGGCCGCACACCGCGGACCAGCCGTCGGCGAAGACCGTCACCTACACCAACACCGGTGACACCGATGTCTCGTTGAACCTGACCGCCAAGGCCACCGATGTGGACGGCTCCCCCGTGGCCGGCAAGATCTTCACCCTCTCCGCGCCCACCGTCACCGTCCCGGCCCACGGCACCGCGCAGGTGACCGTCACCGGCGACCCGGGCGCCGCCCCGTACGGCGTCACCGACGGTCTGGTCGAGGCGACCGGCGCCGACGGCAAGGCGGTCGCGCACACCCTGATCGGCATCAACCGCGAGGCAGAGCGCTACAACCTCACGATCAAGACCAGCGACCGCACCGGCGCGCCGATGGCCGGCCGGGTGGCGATCTACCGGACCGGCGACCAGTGGCCCGTGCCGGTGGCTGTCCCGGAGAGCGGCCGGCTCACGCTGCGCCTGCCGAAGGGCGAGTACTCGGCGGTCATGTTCGCGAACCTGCCCGGCGCGGCCGCTTCGGACGACCTCGGTCTCGGCGTGCTGTCTGTCCCGCAGATCAACCTGGACGGCGACCGCGAGGCGGACCTCGACGCACGCAAGGCGCACCGCGTCACCTCGGTGGCACCGCAGCACACCGAGGACCTGACGACCAGGGTCGAGTGGAACCGGGTCACCGACGGCTACAGCCGCAACGAGAGCTACATGCTGCCGGCCGCCTACACCAGCGTCTGGGTACAGAGCACGGCCAAGGTGACCACCGGCAGCTTCAACTTCGTCACCCGCTGGCGCAAGGCCCGGCCGCAGCTCTCGCTCAAGGCCACGCAGCGGCCGCTCTCCGACCGGGGCGATCTCGACCCCCTGCTCCAGAACGGTGCGCCGAAGCTCCTTGCGGGCACCGGCCGGATCGGCGTCGTCCACGCCGGCAAGGGCACGGAGGCCGACTATGCCGGGCTGGACGTCAAGGGCAAGGCCGTCGTGGTGACGTACGACCGCAAGGCCTCGTTCCAAGAGCAGGTCAAGGCCAATGCGGCGCAGGCCGCTGCGGCGGCCGCCGCGGGCGCCGAGCAGCTGCTGGTCGTCAACGACGGCGCCGGCCGGCTGAGCACCTGGTACGGCGCCGCCGACGCCGCGACCACCGGCCCGATCCCGGTCGCGACCCTCCGGGCCGACGAGGGCGCGGCACTGATCGAGGCGGCCGAGCGTCGCGGCTTCGAGCTGAAGGTCACCTCCGCCGCGACCGGCACCTCGCCGTACGTCTACGACCTGGTCTACCGCCACGACGGCAACGTCCCGGCGGCCGACATGACCTACCGTCCCAAGCTGAGCGAGCTGGCCCGACTCGACTCCCGGTACGCCGGCAAGCCCGACCCGAACGGCTACAACGGCCGGTACGACTTGCAGGACTTCGACAACTACGCCGTCGGGTTCGACACCTACCAGCAGACCGGCACCACCCGCACCGACTGGGTCACCGCGGGCAAGGGGAAGTTCCGGTGGTACGAGAAGTCCGGCATCACCAACGTGGTTGAGGAGCGCGCGCCGATCGCCGACCCGAAGCCGGGCTCCCGGACCGCCGACCAGTGGTTCTCGCCGGTGATCCACCCCCGGCTGGGCGACAGCATCCTGCCGAACCGGCAGGGCAGCGCCTTCTCCCTCAACGTCCCCGCCTGGGGCGACGGAGGGACCCGCCACACCGGCTACGACTACGGCGACTGGCGGCCCACCCCGAGCCAGCTGCATCAGACAGTGTCCCTGTACCAGGGCGACACACTGATCAAGTCCACCAACCACCAGCAGCTGAACGTCCTCGCCGGCACCCTCAGCCCGGACCGGCTGCCCTACCGTCTGGTCACCGAGACCAGCCAGACGACGGTCTTCCCGACCTCGCCGGCCACACGTACCGAGTGGGGCTTCACCTCCGAGGACGGCTGGGTGAACCTTCCGCTGATCCAGCTCGACTACGGCGTGGACACCGACATCACCGGTGACGCTGCCCGCCGCACCACGCTCACCCTGACCGCCTCCCACATGCCCGGGGTCACCGGCGCCGGGAAGGTCGACGGGGCGACCCTGCAGGTGTCGTACGACGACGGCTCGCACTGGATCCCCGCCGGCCTGCACAGGACGGCTGACGGCCAGTGGACCGTGGACGTCAAGGCGCCGAAGTCGGCCAAGGACGTGTCGGTCCGCGCCACCGCGAAGGACGACGCGGGCAACACGGTCAGTCAGACCGTGGTGCGCGCCTACAGCCTCAAGTAGGCACCACTGCTCCGGGGGAGCCGCGGCCACAAGGTCACGGCTCCCGCGGTGTGGATGGCTGCTCCGCCGCGGTGGGGGTGGGAACGGTGCGAGTGCCAGAAACCTCATCCCCGCTTGTCAGGTCCCGAAGGGGCGTTGTCGCGAGTTCCTGTCAGTCGACGGTGACGGAGGGGCACCCTCGGTGGCTGCCGGGCAGCTCCGGCCGGCGTGCCCTCCATCGGCCTTTCCAGCCGCGACGCACCCTCCCCCACGCAGGCTCCCACTTCAGGGCACCTATCGGTCATCAACCGTCCAACGCACGGTCGTTGACACCCACGAGCAGTGGAGTAGACCATTGCGTTCCCGCACACCCGGCGGCTGAGACGCCCTCCCCCATGCCGGTCGCCCCCGTCCCCATCATGAGGTGGATTTTCATGCGTCACACCCCTGCCCGAGGCGCCGCCCTGCGCTCCTCCCGTGTCCGCGCCGGACTCGCCGCGGCCGCCGTGCTCGCCGTAGTGGGACCGTCCCCGCTGCCCGGTGTCGCGGAGGCCGACACCGTGCCCACCACGGCGACCGAACAGTGGTCGGCGCAGACTCCCGCTCCCGGGGTCGAGGTCCGCACCGGCACCCTCCAGCACCCCGGTGTCACGCACTCCTGGACGGTCACCATCCAGGCCCCGGGGGCCACCCGGTGGTCCTCGAACGATCCGGACGCACCCGCGAGCTGGGCGGAGGTCTCCACCCGTGACTGGGCCGACAGCACGGCACAGAAGCTCACCGCGGCGGGCCTGCGGCCCCGCGTGGAGAGCGTGCAGTGGCCCGCATACACCGACAGCCCCCACGGGCTGATGGGGTACCGCGTCCGGGTCGGGAACTTCGCCACGCAGAGCCAGGCGCAGAGCACGTCGTCGGCGGTCACCGCGGCCGGGTTCCACCCGACGCTCTCCTGGACCGGCTACGACAGCCAGGAGCCGGCCGACCGGGAGAACGTCCACGTCGCGGTGATCGACCCGAAGACCTTCACCGGGACCGTCGAGGCCACCCACGACGGCAATGTCACACACCGCACGACCACCTCGGCGGTGTCCGCCAAGCTCAAGTCGCTGGTCGGCATCAACGGCGGTTTCTTCGTGATCGGATCGGTCGACGGTGTGCCGGGCACCATGTCCGGCATCGGCGCCTACAAAGGTGAACTGGAGTCGATGGCGGTCGGCTCACGGGCCGCGCTGCTCATCCGCGACGGAGGCCGCAAGGCCCGGATCGCCGACCTGACCACCACCGTCACAGCCCGGGCGGGGAACGACTCGTACCAGATCCAAGGCATCAACCGCAGGCCCGGCACGGTGCGCGACTGCGGCCGTCCCGGCACCACCCCGAGCGAGTTGCCCTGGCAGGACGTGACCTGTCAACTGGGCGACGACATGGTGCAGTTCACTCCGGCCTTCCAGGCCGACCTGCCGACCGGACCCGGCGTCCAGGTCGTGCTCGACGCGTCCGGCCGGATCGTCTCGGTCGGCGCACGTGGCGGACGCGTGCCCGCGGACGGACACGTGCTGCAGGGCACCGGCCGGGCAGCCGACTGGCTGACCGAGCACGCCGAGCCGGGCAGCCGGATCAAGGTGAACGAGGCCATCCGCGACAGCCACGGCAGGCGCGTCGAACTCCATGGTGGCGACTCCCTCGTCAGCGCGGCCCCGACGCTGGTTCAGCACGGCCGCATCGACATCGACGCCGCCACCGAAGGGGTCATCGACCCGGAGTACCCGTCATTCGGGTATGCGTGGGCCAACGTCCGCCAGCCCCGCACCATGGCAGGCATCGACAAGCGGGGCAGGCTGCTTCTGGTGACGGTAGACGGGCGGCAGAAGGGCGGCAGCGAGGGCTTCACGCTCCAGGAGGCCGCCGCGTTCATGCAGTCGCTCGGTGCCGTGCAGGCACTGAACCTCGACGGCGGCGGCTCCACTGCGATGGCCGTCAACGGCTCGGTGGTCAACCAGCCGTCGGACTCCACCGGCGAACGCGCGGTCGGGGACACCATCCAGGTCCTTCCGGCCGACGACTGACCGCCGCTCACACCCTCCGCGCCGCGGAACCGGTGGTCGGGCCCTGCCTCGCCCAAGGCCTGACATGCGCGGAGCCGGGCTCGCTCCGCCCCCGGCCACCCGGCTCCGCATTCGACCGCCCACAGCCCTGGCGTGGGGTGTGGGCGGTCGTGGCCTCTGAAGCTTGAGGGCGTCAGGATTCGGATTCCGAGGTCCAGGTGCCCAGGGCGATCTCGGCGGTGATGCCTGGTCCGAAGCCGGCCATCAGGCCGCGGTGGCCGTCAAGGACTGATGCCTCGTCGAACATGCGGGCCAGGGCGTCGAGTACCACCGCGCTGGCTATGTTGCCGTACTCCGTGAGCGTGGCCCGGCTGAAACGGAACGCCTCGGGCGGCACGTCGAGGAAGAGGCTCAGGTCGTCCAGGATGCGCGGACCGCCCGCATGGATGATGTAGAAGTCCATCTTGCTGGCGTTCCACTGGTGCTGTTCCGCGAGGGCCTGCAGGGCCGGGGCGAGTGGCTCCATGGTCCCGGGCACGCGCTTGTCCAGCTGGAAGTGGAAGCCGGTGGACCGGACCGCGTAGGAGATCCAGTCCTCGGTGCTCGGGATGATGTACGAGCCGTTGCGTTCCAGGCGGACTCCGGTGCCGCCGTTGCCCCGGACCACGGCCGCGGCGATCCCGTCGCCGAACAGGCCGTTGGACAGCAGGGATCCCACACCGAGATCGGTGGGCTGGTAGCACAGCGAGCAGAACTCGCAGGCGACGATGAGTGCGTTGGCGTCGGGGTACGCCGTGCAGAAGTCGTGTGCCCGGTTGATGGCCGCGCCGCCTGCTGCGCAGCCGAGTTGGGCGATCGGCATCTGCCGGGTGTCGGGCCCGAAGCCCATGGTGTCGATGAGCCATGCGGTAGGCGGAGGCATCATGAAGCCGGTGCAGGAGACGTAGATGATCATGTCGATCTGCTGAGGTTCCAGCTCCGCCTGGTCGAGTGCCCTGCGCACCACGGCCGGCACGCGGGCCTTGGTGTGCGCCTCGTAAGTGGCGCTGCGGGCGTCGACGCCCGGGTGCTGCAGCACCTTCTCGATCGGCTGGATCAGATGCCGCTTCTGCACCCCGGTATGTTCGATCAGGCTGAGAACCAGATCGAGCTGCGGATGGTCGCTGTGCAACCGTTGCGCCAGCTCGAGGGTCTCTTCGTTGGTGATGACGTACTCGGGCACTTCGATCGCCGGCTTACAGAGAACCGCCATGGAACGCCTCCCACCACACGTGGTCCACACAGCCGGGCCATGACCAGATGCGGGCTCTTCGCCGTCCGGCAGCCAACCGGATCCGTCCGCGCGGAAGCGGTGCGAATCAGATCTTTGGTGGGCTCCGGCGCGGTTTCGATACCTGGCACGGGCGCGGTCGGTGCAGACCGTCGAAGACTGAGTTCTCGCCGTTCGGGCGGACGGTGATCCGCCACGGCTTGGTCAGCACTCCCGTCCACGCTACGACGGGAGAGTGGAAGCCGCATGTCGGGCGCGGCGCACGAGCAGGACGGCCCGAGTCATAGGGGGTTGCGGTCCTCCTGGCGACGCATGGTTGATGACAGTCTTGTTCCCGGCCACGGTCGATGCGGAGCTTCGCAACCCGAGCCTCCGGGCCCTGCCCGACGCAGGCCCCCGCCGCGAGACACAGCGCAGAAGGTGGCAGGTACCCGAGGCTCAGCGAGTGGGCCTTGTACGCATGGCCTCGGGTACGAACGGCGTGGCGCCGCGGTCACCAGGTGACGGGCAGCGCGAGCGGATAACGCCAGATCGACGTCGTGTTCCAGCGCACTTCTTCGGCCGGCTTTGCCAGTTTCAGGTCGGGGAAGCGCTTCAGAAGGGTTCCGAGTGCGACTTGGAGTTCCGTGGCGGCGAGCGGGGCACCGAGACAGTGATGTCCGCCCCAGCCGAAGGTCATGTGAGACGGCCCGGAGCGTTCCAGATCCAGCTCGTCGGGCCGGTCGAACTTCCGTCCGTCGCGGTTGGCTGTCAGATAGGAGACGTGCACGATGTCTCCTGCCTTGATGGTCACCCCGCTCAGTTCCACGTCTTCCATGGCGACGCGGGGAATGCCGACACCCTTGCGGAAGGGGATGAAGCGCAGCAGTTCCTCGATCGCCTGCGGGAGCATCTCGGGACGCTCGCGCAGCATGGCGAGCTCTTCGGGCCGGGTGAGCAGGGTGTAGGCGATGTTCCCGATCTGGTAGGTGGTGGTGTCCTGTCCGGTGATGAGCAGGACCATGGCCATGACGGTCAGTTCCTGGTCGTTGAGGATCTCGTCTCCGTCGCGAGCCGTGGCGAGCACGCTGATCAGGTCGTCGCCGGGGTTCTCGCGCCGGCGCCCGGTCAACGTGTGGAAGTAGGCACGGAGATCGGCCTTGGCCCGTACGGCGTTGTCACGGTTGCCCATGCCGGTGTCCATCATGGTCCGTGCGTGGGCGCGCAGTTGGGCCCGATCGGCCTCGGGGATGTCGAGTACCTCGCAGATGGTGGCCAGCGGCAGAGGGTCGGCCAGGTGCTCGGTGAGGTCTGCGGGACTACCGTGCTCCTCCATCCGGTCCATCAGTTCGTTCACGACATGTTGGGTGCGGACCCGCATGCGTTCCATGTGACGAGGCGCGAAGCCTTTGGAGATGAGGCTGCGCAGGCGGCTGCTGGCCGGTGGGTCCATCACGTTGATCGCCTCGTCCTGAACAATGGGTTCAGGGGTCATACGCGGGAAGTTCTTGCCGATGATGGCGTGACGGCTGAAACGCCGGTCGGTGGTCACCGTGCGCACATCGTCGTAGCCGGTGACGAGCCAAGCTTCCCCGTCACCGTAGGGCAGTCGGATGCGGGAGACGGGCTCTTCGGCCATCAAGTGCTTGAGCACCGGGTCGAACTCGAGGGCCTCGGCATAGTCGAACGGGCAGTTCCGCGGGGTGGCGACTGGTTCCATACGGAGCTCCAGATATGGGTTTCTGAGGGGTGATACAGCACCTACTGGGATGAAGCAGGGCATAGGTATGTCGTGGGTACCCCGCCGACCGCCGGGGCACGCACCGCTGTGGGCAATTGGCCCACAGGAAGGGGTCGCGGCCCGCCCCCGGCGATGGCCTGCGGGGCCGGTGGGGGCGGGGCGGCTGACAGCGAGGAACCGTCACCGGCAGCACGGGGATGCCGTGGGGGCAGCAATCCGCCGTCTGCTCGTCATACGCCGCTGGTCGGAACCACGTTGGTGGCATCCACTGCGGGGCGCAGCGCTTTGGCGAGCTCGACGGCGTCGCCCACGGCCCAGAAGTGGGTGAAGAACAGGCGGGGGCTCTCCGTCAAGTGGTGGTTGTGCAGCTCGACGAGCTGGATCCCGCCGCGCCGCAAGGCTCCCAGTACGTTCTGGACCTCCTCGGCGAGCATGACGCAGTCTCCGCTGAGCGCTGCCTTGCCGTTTCCCAGCGGCTGGAAAATGAACGCGCTGGTCGCGCCCAGACCGGGGGGCAGTACCAGATGACCGTCGCAGATCGTCTCGCGGCGGGCGAAGACGGCCTTGTAGACCACGCCGTCGCTGGAACCTTTGGCGCCCAGCGCAGCATCGATTCGGGCCCCGTCCAGGGCGACGGGGCGCGGCGGGCCGGACGGTGTTGCAGGCGGGATGCCGGTGCAGTCGAATCCCGCACGCAGTCCGTGCGCCAGGGCCAGTTCGCCTTGTTCGCCTTGGCCGTGTCCGTGGACGTGGACCCACCACATGTCGGGGCTGTGGGCGGGCAGATGCTTGTGGAGCGCGGTCACCGCGATTCCACTCGCCTGCCAGACGTCGATCACCCGCTGCAGTTCCTTCTCGGTGACCGCCACATCGCCCATGCACATCCTGCTGCCGTCGGCGTAGCGGACGAAGGCCACGTGCGCACCAAGTGCGAGCTCCGGTGTGATGACGATGTCGCCCTCGACGACGACGCGAAGATCGTCGCGGGGATAGGGAGTGTGGTAGGTCGTCCCTCGCAGCAGATTGCCGCTGCGGCCCAGCACTTTCGTTACGGCCGCCCAGTCCGACTCGGTGGTGGTCACCGGCCTGACCCGCCTGGGGGGCATGGCCCCTGCCCCCCCGTCGGGCATCGTGCGAGCGGCGGCCGGCCCCGCCCCGGCCAGCACCGGTGCCAGGGCGGCAGCGGCCAGCACGCGTCGCCGGGATGTGGCCGCCTGATTGTCTCCAGTCATCATCTGATCTCCTCCATGGCGCGATGAAACCATGAGAAATGTGTGTTATCGGCATCGACCTGGCCTAGATGAGTCAAATGTATATTTTCCCTCTATCGTCGAACGGCGCCTTGAGTGATGCCTTGCGCGGTGCATCGAACTGACCGCTCGTCGCGAGGGCCGTCCGGCTCGACAGAGGTCCCCGGCCGGATCGTTGACCGGGGTTCGACGGCCCGCCATTCGGGTGAATCCTGCTGGGAGCGAGGCGGGTGTCGGGCCTTCCCCGACGTGGTACGGAAGTGACGACGGCTTGTGGACATCTGGCGCCGGCTCCCCGGCCAGCAGTGACTTGACTGCCGCCCTGAGGTCTTCGCCCGTGACCGGTATGCCGTTGCCGGGACGGCTGGCATCCACCGGCCTCGGCAGTAGAGCCTGCGCTCCTCGTCGAACAGGTAGAAGTCCGGAGTGCACACCGCCCCAAATGCGTGAGCGACATCCTGCTCGCTGTCCACCAGGTACGGGAATGTGTATCCGCGGGCGTGCGCTTCTTCCCGCATCCGGTCGGCTGCGTCCTCCGGGACGCGGATACGCGGGAGGCTCGGCAGCCTCACCCGGCCTCCTCCAGGAAGGACGGCCGGCTCTCCAGCTGACGCTCCGTCCACACCAGTCGTTTCTCCAGCGGACGTCGACAGTGTTCGCGTGCCACGGGGAGCACGCCGATCAGGAGCGTCCGGCAACGCGTCATGACCATCGGGACGTCCCGCCCCGCGACGAGCATGTCGTCCAGGCCGATCTGGAGGAGCTCTTCGCACCCGGGCACGGGCATCACCAGGCGCACGGTGCCCCCTTCGTCGGCGATGGCACGGTCGGCCTGGACGACCTCACCCGCGACGAGGCGCCGCAGAAGATCCTCGATCGCGTCCAGAGCCTGGACGGCTGTGGCGGGATCGTTGATGGCCGATGACAGCGCGCGCAGGCCGATGTCGGACAGCAACCGGAAGGCGAGCGCCGGGTCCTGGTGGAAGGTGCGCTCCGCCCCGACGACGACCGCCTTGAGGATGTCCGCCTCGGGCATCGGCCCGCCGTGTACGTCGGCCACCACGTCGCCCCGGTACAGGGTGGTACCCACCCGGACGCGCAGGGCGAGGACGGCGTCCGCGCGCGTCGCGGCTGTCACCAGCCGTGCCAGGTCGAGCTGTTCGACGAGCACCGCTCTCCCTCGCCAGACGACGGACGCGGCGGCCTCGGGCAAGGGGGCCCTCTCGGGGACGGTCCCCTGCCCGCCTGCGGCGGCCGGTGGATAGTAGACGCCGAGCACTTCGAGGCCGCGGTCGCGCAGTTCGTTCAGGACGTGGGAGAGCTGGATGGAGCGCAGCGCCCTGAGTTGGAGATGGCGGACGAAGACCAGGGCGAGCGCCGCCAGGAGCAAGGCCGTGACGGGTACAGCCATCGACACGGTGGCGCGGGAACCGATGGCCAGGACTGCGGTCACCGTGTAGGCGAGGACGCCGAGCGTGAACGCGAACACCCGCCAGACGGCGGGGTCCTCTCGGAAGAGGGTGAGGCGGTGGCTGAAGTTGCCGGCCGCCCACTGCACGACGAGGAACAGGAGCGAGAAGATCAGGGTGGTGACGCTGAGTACCCCCAGCCCCACCACCTTCAGTACGTCCACGGCCCGGTCGGCATGGACCTGGGAACCGCCGTCGATCGCGGGCAGGGCGATGCCGAGGCCTACCGACGCACCCACTGCCACCAGGTGGGAGGTGCCGGCGCGCAGCGCGCGCCGCGGTCGCACCACGCGCTCGGCGGAGCGCCCCATGCCCAGCAACGTCATCGGCGGCTCACGCACGGACATCTCCCGTCTTGTCCGGCACCGGGAATACCGTCGTTTCGGCGGATGGTGCGTCGAGTTCGGCCCAGACCGTCTTGCCACCCTCTCCGTAGCGCACGCCCCAGCTCGCCGCGAGCGTCGCGCAGATGTGGAGGCCACGGCCGCCCTCGTCCACCGCCTTGGCATGGCGCAGATGAGGAGCCGTGAGCGCGGCATCGTCGACTTCGCAGATCAGTGTCGACTCTCCCCGGATGAGGCGAAGGGTGATCGGGGCGACCCCGTAGCGGACGGCGTTGGTGACCAGTTCGCTCACGACGAGTTCAGCCGCAGACGGATCGAGGACGAGTCCCCATGCCCGCAAGCGTGCCTCCGCCCCCTTTCTGGTAGGGCCGACGGCCTGGAACTCGGCCGGTACATCGCACTCCCATACGTCCCGCGCGGGGAGCCGCCGCGTTCGGGCGACGAGCAGAACGCGGTCGGGCGCCAGCAGCCGCTCCACGTCGTCCGCCATCTCCTGCGGACCGCGCCCCGGGTGGCCGAGCGCGGCCGTCAGTCGATCGACGGTCGGCCCCTCCTGCTCCGCCAGCGCGGGGGAAGCCAGGCAGATCGTGCTTCCCTCGGGCAGGACGTGGCAGGCGCTGGCGAAAGGGGGCCCTTCCTCACCCAGGAGAGGCCCCTCGGCCACGGGGTCGGTGTCCACAGTGCCGTCCGGACGGACGATGACGAAGAGCGACCGACCGGCCCGGGCGATGTCGAAATGCCCGCTGACGGGATCGTGGACGGCGAACGTGCAGTGGGCCGTCGGCTCGTGCACCGTCTCCGCGTCGCCCTGTTCCCGGGCGAGCCGCAGAACCGTGGAATGCAGGCGTGCGAGCAGTTCGTGCGGGTCGAGATCCAGGGTGGTGAGACTGTGGACCGCGGTCCGCAGTCGGCTCATCGTGGCGACGGTGCTCAGCCCAGGGTGCTCGACCTGTCCCACCACCAGCGCCACGCGGGCACCGGGGAGCGGTAGCGCGTCGAACCAGGACCCGGCGCCGCTGCCGGCGCCGCGGTGCCGCTGGGCGATCTCAGCGGCCCGCTGCGTCTGCCGCTCCGGCCGGAGCGGCCAGCTCTGCAGAGCCGTCATGACGATGTGTTCGCGGGTGAAGCGCAGCGCGTTCTCCAGATGGCCTGCGGTGCGCGTGGTGATGCCCTCCGCCAGGTCCAGGTCGCCGTCGGTGAAGGGCCTGCCGCCGGGCCGGCGCTCGAAGGCGACCACCCCGAAGATCTGGCCTCGCACCGACAGCGGCGCGACCAGTCGCGGGGTGGCGACGGTGCCTGCCGAGCCGGGGCGATGCGGCACGGGCGGGGGCAGGATGACGGGGGATGCGGGGAGGTGCGGGCCGAACAGTCCGGGCAGCAGGATCGAACCTGTCGGCGGGACCGGGCAGTTGCGGTCCGAGCCGGCCGCCGCTGCGCAGCGCAGCAGCGCCTCGCCGTCACGGGGCAGCAGCTCGGGCGCCTTGCCTTCCAGAACGCCGTCGGTGAGCGCCACCACGGCGCTGTCTGCAAAATCCGGTACGGCGACGTCGACCAGTTCGCGGGCCGTGCGCTCCACATCGAGACTGCTCCCGATGTGATCCCGAGCCTTGTGCAGGAGGCGTAGTCGGGCCTGCGCGCGCTCCCGGTCCGTCACGTCGACCGTGGTCGCCACCAGCCCCAGAATCCGGCCCGCCCGGTCGCTCAGGCGGTGGACCGACATCGAGAAGATGTGCTCACGTTCAGAGTCCACGAGCGGCCGACTGCTCAGCAGGACGTCACGAACCGGGCGCCCCGTGGCGAGCACCTCGCGCAACAAAGTCTCGTCGAGATGGACGCCCATCGACACGTACGCCTCCGCCGCCGGCAGGCCGATGACACTCTCCTGGGGGACGCCGCGCATGCCGATGGCCACCGGGTTGACTCGCACGACCCGCAGCTGCGGGTCCAGAACGTGCAACCCGATGTCCGCCTGAGTGAACACTGCGTCCAGGATCGCCTCACTCAGGCCCGGCAGGCCGTCCTCCTCGGCCCACACCGCCCACGCGCGTTCAGGGGACCCGTCCGTCAGCGGCACGATCCTCCAAGGCCGCCCCGGGTCCTCGGAGCCGACGAGGTCGAACACACCCTGCCCCAGAGCCTCCGCCGCGAGACGATGGAAAAGGTGCTCCGCTCTCGCGCTCCACTGCACGACCTGTCCGTGAGCATCCAAGGTGAAGAGGGGGTCGTCGTGAAGTGACATCACCACCCGCCTGTGTCACAGCCGAAGCACTGGCCCTGCCTTCGTCTATTCACGGGCGAGCATGGCTTCGGCCTCGCGTTCGAGGTCGACGTACGGATCACCGCTGAACATCGACGGCGACCCGGTGAAGAGTGCCGCCGGTGAACGCGTAGAGGGCTGTCTCCCGGGCCTCCGCCTGCCCGTACGGAGCCCAGTCGGGCACCGAGTCCCGGACATCGAGATTGATCACACCACGGAACGTGTCGGACATGAACCGGCCCCTCGCGAGTGAACGTGGTTCCCCGCCCCAGGTGGCCCGCTTCACGGCACGGGCGCGTTCCTGCAGTCTGTGTGCGGGGTCGGGAAGCCGCCTGCCGTGTCGTACGAACGGGTGATCCACCCATCGTCGACCGGGCATCCGGCGGCCGCCCGGCCGACCTGCCGTCGCCAGCGGAAGCCGAGGTGGCAGGTCGCGGTGTCCTCGCTCTGGCCGGTCCGGGCGACGGGGCGGTAGCGCAATCAGCAGTTCGGGGCGCACAGGTGGGAGCCGCCCTGGGGTGACCCGACGGGGGAACCGGTCCTCGGCAGGAGCGTTGCCCGCCATGTCTACCGAGGTGTGCGGCCCATTGGGTACGCGGATCGCACGACTCGGGAGGGGTGAAGAAGCGTGCCGATCACACTGCCTCGGGTACGCCTACGCCCATGGTGTCGCGGTCCTCGGTACGGTGCTGGAGTTCCTGCCGACGATTCGCCGACTTGCCCTGTGGGACGCTCAACCGTCGACCGACCCGGCGGCACGAGCACGGGGTCACCCTTGTCAGGCGTTCTGGTCGGCCTGACCTGCTTCAGGTCGTCGGGGGTGCGGTCTGGTCGCGATGTCACGCAGCAGCTCCATGACGGCCCGGGCACGCGGTGTCTGTGTCATGCCCTGCACCGTTGCCAGTTTCAGTTCCAATGGCGGTCCTCCGTCTCTGAGTTCCAGCTCCACGACGTCACCGCCGCCGTAGGTCTGTCTCGTCGCCGGACGCTGATTCAGCACCGAGTACCCAAGTCCTTGGGCCACCATGGAGCGAACGGTCTCATAGCTCTGAGTGCGGTACCGCACGTCGGGTGCGGTACCGCTGTCCGCCACAAGCGCGCGGAAGTAGTCGCGGGTGTAGGGGAGGTCGAGCAGTACGAGGGGTTCGGAGGTCAGTTCGGCCAGCTCCACCGTGCCGTGGCCGGCCAGCGGGTGACCGGCGGGGACGATGGCGTAGGCCGGGAAGCGGGCGATCGTCTCCCCGTGAATTCCCGGATCCGTGGAGAGGCCGAGATCGTAGGTGAGGGCGAAGTCGATGCGTCCGGCGTGCAGCGCCTGGAGCAGTTGCTCGGCCTCCGCCTCCACCACGTCGATCTCGATCGCCGGGTAACGGCTGGTGCATTCGTCGAACAGGGCGGGCAGGTAGTACGGCGCCAGTGTGACGAAGCATCCGACGGTCACCGGACCCAGGAGTGTCTCCCCACTGCCGCGGGCTTCCCCTTCGACCTCTCGCGCACGGGCCAGGAGCTCGCGAGCCTGGTGCTGGACCCTCTCCCCCGCCGGTGTCAGGGTCAGTCCTCGGCCCCTGCGGCGGATGAACAGGTGCACCCGCAGGTCGTGTTCAAGATTGTGGATGGCAGTGGACACCGCGGACTGCGCGATGTTGAGCTCGGCCGCCGCCCCTGTCATGGAACCGTGTTCTGCGGCGACGAGGAAGTAGCGGAGCTGAACGAGGGTGAAACCCACCGGTGACGTCATGTGTGAGCCCTGCGCCTTTCGTTCCGTGTCCACCCCGACCTTATGTGGCAGCGTCCAGGGCGTGGTTGGCCATCACCCTCCGGACGCGCTGATGGTCGGGTTCACCCAGTCGGTGAATACGTCCTCTGGCTTACCGAACACGGCCCTCGTGACCGGGATCCGAGACGAAGTCCATGCCGTGCTCGTGACGCGGCCGTACCGTGTCCCGCGGTGCGGTAAGCACTGCTGGTCGGCGGTCCGGAGCGAGCGGCCCGAGCGGATGGAGAGCAGGGCCGGAGCCCGGGCGGGGCTCGCTCCGGACCGGCCGCGGCATGCGACGGGACCTCGCGGCCGGAGCGGCGACGGCCCTCGTCATGCCGGTACTGCCCCGCCTGGCGCAGCCCGGTCGATACCGGTCCATGCCAGTGCGACCGCCCCGTCGAGCAGGGCCCGCTGTGCCGGTCCACCCACGCAGAACGCGGCGAACTCGTGCTGGTGGTTGGTGGCGGGCAGAGAGCCGATCCCGATGTAGGGGTGGATGGCCGGGACCACCTGGGAGACGTTGCCCATGTCCGTGGAGGCGCGGTTCATCCGGGCGGCCTGGCCGGGCGGCGCGAACGTACGACCCAGCGTGACGGCGTTACGGCGGTAGTGCCCAAGTGCCGTCTCGTCGGTGCGGAACTCCGCGTACGGTTTGCTCTCCGGTTCGATCTCCAGCGTGCACCCGGTCGCGAGGGCCCCCGCCTCGAAGGCCCTCATGACACGTGGTTCCAGCTCGGCCAGTTCGGCGAGGGTCTCGGCTCGTACATACCAACGACCGGTCGATCGCTCGGGGATGGCGTTCGGGGCGTCCCCGGCGTGGGTCACCACGCCATGCACCCGGGCCGAGGCCGGCAGCTGCTGGCGGAGCAGGCCGATGGCGACCTGGGCCACGGTGAAGGCGTCAGCCGCGTTGACTCCGGCTTCCGGGTAGGCGGCGGCGTGGGCGGACTTCCCGGCGTACGAGATCTTGGAGTGGCTGACCGCGAACGGGCGGGCCTCGGCGACGTCGACCGGCGCCGGGTGCACCATCATGGCGAGGTCCACTCCGGTGAAGGCTCCGCGGTCGAGCATCTCGATCTTGCCGCCGCCGCCCTCCTCGGCGGGTGTGCCGTAGACCTCCACGGTGAGGCCGGCGTCGTCGGCGACGGCGGCCAGGCCGAGGGCCGCGCCGACGGAACTCGCCGCAATCAGATTGTGCCCACAGGCGTGGCCCAGGCCGGGCAGCGCGTCGTACTCGGCGCACAGCGCGATCCGGGTGGGTCCGCTGCCGAACCGCGCCACGAACGCCGTTTCCAGACCCAGGTAGGAAGAGGTGACCTGGAATCCGGCGCGGTCCAGCAGCTCCGGGACGGCAGCGGCGGCCCGGTGCTCCTCCCAGGCCGTTTCCGGATCGGCGTGCAGACGCTCGGAGAGAGCGATCAGCTCGTCGGCATGACGGTCGATCTCACGCCGGGCGGCCTCTTTGAGCGTACCCATCACAGATCACCCGGGACGCCGTACGAGGGTGCGGCTGCGGGGTCAAGTCCGCGCCGCACGTAGTCGTCGCGCTGCGGCAGCCAGACTTCGAGCAGCTCCGCGAGCCGGTCCACAGGGTCGTCAGCCCAGTCCACGCGCAGGTCGGTCACCCGCCAGTCCGCGTCCGCGACGACGGCCAGGCCCGCGGAGTGCAGGGGCCCCTCCTCTCCGCCGGCCTCAACGGCGGCACGCAGGGCGGCGATCAGACGCTCTTCCAGCTGGCCGGTGGCTGCCGCGTAGGCGTCGAGAAGAACCTGTGGGATGTGCTCGCCGGCCAGCATGTTGCCCGCCGCGACCGCGCCGTCCGCTGTGGCCGACGCGTAGGTGCCCAGGGTCCCCGTGCCGCTGTAGGCGAACCCGGGGCCGGAGCGGCCGACCACCGTCAGCTGCCGGTAGCCGATGGACTTCGCGTTCCGCGCCGCACCGGTGACTTCGGTCAGGGCGCGTCGCGCGTCGTCGTGGTCCGCGAGTCCGGCCAGCAAACTCGTGCCGAGGGTGGGGTCGGTGACGTTCTGCGAAGCTGCCGCGCCGACGCCGGGTTCGAGGTGGGCGACGCGGGCGGCGACCGCCGGGCTCGATGAGCTGACCGCGATACCGAACCGCTTACCGTCCCGCACCACTAGAGAGAACGTCATGCCTGCTGCTCCTCGGGGATCACCGCGATCGCGTCGATCTCGCACAGCCACTCCGGGCGGGCCAGGGCCGACACCACCAGTCCGGTGGAGATGGGGTACACGCCCTTCGTCCAGCGGCCCACGGTTCGGTACACCGCCTCGCGGTAGCGCGGGTCGATCAGATAGATCGTCAGTTTGACCAGATGCTCCATACGGCTGCCCGCTTCTTCGAGCAGCATCTTGATGTTGGCCATGGCTTGCTCGGCCTGGGCCTCGGCGTCACCGATACCGACCGACTCGCTGGTGTCGAGGTCCTGGCCGATCTGGCCCCGGACGTAGACGGTGTTACCGGCCACGACGGCCTGGCAGAGATCGTTGTGGAGGTTCTGCTCGGGATAGGTCTCGCGTGTGTTGAACGGCCGGATCCGGGTGTGCCCGCCGGCGACGATCGGGGCCTTCGCCCGACGGCCCTCGCTCGTGGAGGTCATCAGATGCTCCTCAGTTCGTGTGCGTCGCCGGCACGGTGTCGGGCCGGTCGGTGGTGCCGTACGCGAGGTAGCCTCGCTGGGTTGTGATGTGGTCGGCGACGTGCCTGGCGTCGTGCCAGACACCCCAGATGAAGCTCGACCCGCGGCGGGACAGCCAGGGCAGGCCCAGGAAGTAGACCCCGGGTTCGGAGGACACGCCTCGTCGCTGCTTCGGCCGGCCGTTCTCGTCGAAAACGTCGGCCCTCAGCCAGCTGTAGTCGGCGGCGAAGCCCGTGGCCCAGACGATCGAGGTGACGCCGGCCTCGGCCAGGTCGAGCTCGAGTCGGGGGTCGGCCACACATTCCGGGTCCGGGCCGAGGAGGTGGGCTTCCGGCTCCTCGGGAAGGTCGAGGCCGTTGCGTTCGACGTACTCGTCGGCTGCCTGCAGGAGTTCGAGGTACTTGGCGTCGCCCTGCGCGATGTTCGTGGCGAGATCGGGCCCGAAGCGCAGTACGCCGTTGTCGTAGGACGTGGTCATGCCTACGAGCTCGATGCCGTCGGCGGCGAGGGCACGGAAGTCCACGGTGTGGCCGCCGCGTGCGCCGCTGACCGCGATGGTGACGTGTTCGGCCCCTTGGGGAGGGGTCTCCGCGTCCCAGCGGCCGAGCACACCGAGCCACCAGCAGAAGTCACGTCCGCGGTACTCGCGGGGTGGACGGTCGTGCGGACCGACGGAGAGGAAGGCCCGGCGACCGGACCGGCGCAACTCGTCGGCGATCTGGACACCGGAGGAGCCGGCCCCGACCACGAGGACCGCGCCCTCGGGCAGCTGCTCCGGGTTGCGGTAGGCGCTGGAGTGGATCTGCACGGGGACGGCGCCGTCCGGGACGACGGCGGGGATCACGGGCCGCTGGAAGGGGCCGGTCGCCGCGACGACGAAGCGCGTGTCGATGGAGCCTTCCGACGTCTCGACCCGGAAACCGGGCCGACCTTCATGCTTTTGCACCGAGGTCACCTCGACACCGCACCGGACCGGGGCACCGATCTTCTCCGCGTACGCGGCGAAGTAGTCCGCGACCTGCTCCTTCGAGGCGAAGGCGTCAGGGGCTACGTCGGAGAACTCCAGCCCCGGGAACCGGTCGTGCCACGCGGGGCCGTTCGCGACCAGAGAGTCCCACCGCTCCGAGCGCCAGCGCTCGGCTATCCGGTGCCGCTCCAGGACGACGTGTGGGACGCCGAGGGCTCCCAGGTGCTCACTCATGGCCACGCCTGCCTGGCCCGCCCCTACGACGACTACTTCAGTCTCTTCACTCGGCACTTCAGCCTCCGCTCATGGGGTGGTCCGTCGGTGTCGTGTCGATCGTTCGTGTCGACCCGTCACCGCATGAGAAATTCTGGGACGCACCCGAAATTCTGTCCAACAGATGTATTAGTTGTAGTTCATCGAATTTGTAGATGTGAGTGCCCCGATTCACTCCTGATGCAGTCGCGCGGGTGTACGGGTTCCAACCAGCCGGTCCGGGCGGAGGATGTCGCTGATCTGCTCCGGTGTCAGCAGACCGCGTTCGACCACCAACGCAGGGACGCTGTGACCGGTGGCGAGCGCCTCCGCGGCGACCTCGGTCGCGGCGGTGTATCCGATGTAGGGGTTGAGGGCGGTGACGATGCCGATGGAGTGCTCCGCCGCGTGTTGCAGATGTTCCTCGTTGGCGGTGATGCCCACGACACAGCGGTTGGTCAGTGTCCGGCAGGCGGCCGTGAGATGGGCGAGGGACTTGAAGAGGGTGTGGGCGATGATCGGTTCGAAGGCGTTGAGCTGGAGCTGGCCGGCTTCGGCGGCCATGCTCACGGTGACGTCGTTGCCGATGACTTCGAACGCGACCTGGTTGACCACTTCGGGAATCACCGGGTTGACCTTGCCCGGCATGATGCTCGATCCGGCCTGAACGGGCGGGAGGTTGATCTCCGCCAGTCCGGCGCGTGGGCCGGAGGACAGCAACCGCAGATCGTTGCAGATCTTGGAGAGTTTCACCGCGGTTCGCTTGAGTGCGCCTGACAAGTGCACGAAGGCGCCGACATCCTGGGTGGCTGCTACGAGGTCGGCCGAGGTTCTGAGTGGGATACCTGTGAGTTCGGCCAGGTACCGGCGGACCGACTCGGCGTAGTCGGCATGGGTGTTGATTCCGGTGCCGATCGCGGTCCCGCCGAGGTTGATCTCAGTGATCAGCGCCGCCGCCTCCGCCAACCGCTCGGTGTCCTCGTCGATCATCACGGCGTAGGCACCGAATTCTTGCCCCAGTGTCATGGGCACCGCGTCCTGCAGCTGGGTGCGACCCATCTTGAGTACGCCCGCGAATTCCTTGCCCTTCCCCGAGAACGCCGTCGCCAGGTCCGTCAGGGCGGCTTGGAGGCGCCGGGTCCCGACGTGAAGCGCGATCTTGAGGGCAGTGGGATAGGCGTCGTTGGTGCTCTGGCTCATGTTGACGTGCTCGAGCGGGTGCACACGGTCGTACTCCCCGCGCGGCAGGCCGAGTCTTTCCAGCGCCCGGTTGGCGATCACCTCATTGGCGTTCATGTTGGTCGAGGTGCCGGCGCCGCCCTGGACGACGTCCACGATGAACTGCTTCCGCAGCCGTCCGCGCCGGATGTCCTCGCAGGCTCCCACGATGGCGTCGGTCCGGTCCGCGTCCAGCAGGCCCAGGTCACGGTTGGCAAGTGCCGCCGCTTGCTTGACGAACGCCAGGGCGGTGACGAGGTCGGGATGGGCGCCGATGGGCGTGCCGGTGATGGGAAAGTTCTCCACGGCACGCAGGGTGTGCACCCCGTAGTAGGCATCGGCTGGGACGGGACGGTCTCCCAGCAGGTCGTGCTCCATGCGGACCAGGTCCGTTGTGGTCACGGCTTTGGCTCCAGAGGTGTGCGGAAGAGGAGTACAGGGAGCGGCATCAGCGCCGCACGAGCCGCACGGTCCGTGGCCGCCGCGGCGCCCCGGTGCGGGCGGCGCGGCGGGCGAGGGCGTTACGAAGCCGCGCTGCTCACGGGAGACCTGTAGGAATCGGGCTGTGGCGTGCGCCGGTCACGGGCCGCGCCGAGAGTGCGCCCGAGTACGCCGATGACGAGCAGGGCCACCACGGTGCCGAGCGTGAACGCCTCGAAGGTGATGCGGGAGACGCCCCAGGTGTCCTGGAAGTCGTACGTGACGCCCAGGACAGGTTCGAGCGTGCCGGGGAACAGCGCCGTCCAGGAGCCGAGGAGGATCCAGAGGTAGGCCAGGGCCGAGCAGATCAGGAAACCCGCGGTACCGAAGGGCACACGGTAGGGGCGGAGGACTGCGGTGTGGCCCCGGTGCAGGACGACCAGCGCGGGGATGATCACCAGGTAGGACAGAAGCAGGGTGGTGATGGCGACGGTGAGGACGACGCCGAAAACGGCGGCGGTGTCGCCCTGCACGAGGGTCATCGCCGCGAGCATGAAAGCAGTGGCGGTGATTCCGGAAAGCAGGTTCATGCGTACCGGCGTGCCGAGCCGGCCGTGGAAGGCGCCCAGGGAACGGCCGAAGAACCCGCCATCGGCGGCCGCCATGGCCTGCATCCGGTCGCTGACGATCATCCAGGCGCTGCCTTGCGTCAGCAGAGCGAAGACGAACATGACTGCGGCTGTGGTGAGCAGCGGGCCGCCCCAGCTGCCATAGACGCCGAAGACGAGTGCGGTGGCCTCGAGGAACCCACTGATACCGGTGGACCGGCTGGCCGGGGTGACGGAGAGAATGGCCAGGACCGGCAGCAGGTAACAGCAGGCGGCGACGCTCGCCGAGACGCCGATGGAGATGGGAACGTCCCGCTTCGCGTTGTGCATCTCGTCGCCGGCGGCGTTGGGGGCCTCGAAACCGACGTAGGCGAAGAGCAGGACGGGTACCAGGCCGAGGAAGCCCGCTGTGGTCGGTGACAGCTGAGCGTTGTGAAGTCCGTCGAGGCCGTGCCGGATGCCGTAGACGAGGGCTGTGCCGGTGAACAGCAGGACGAGGCCGACCTTGACGATCGCCCCCGCGGTGGTGATCCACTTGCCGCGGCGCAGGGAGACGACCGCGGTGAGGATGGAGACCCAGATGTAGACGAGTTTGAAGGTGTAGTCGGCGAGGGTGCCGGTGCCGAGGTGGAAGACGAAGCCGTCCCAGGCGCTCGCCGCGGCGAAGACCAGCGATCCGCCCAGCCAGACCGGGTTGGTGACCCAGTAGAAGAGCGTGGTCAGCGCGGCAGCGAAGCGTCCGAAGGCGAGTTTGACCCAGACATAGGGACCGCCTTCCTGGGGGAACGCGGCACCTGTCTCGGCGAAGATCAGGGCGTAGGGAACGAGGAAGAGGAACGCGAGCGCGGCGGTCCAGGTGAGTGCTTCGCCACCACCGGTGGCGATCTGGCCGACGACGTCGAAGGAGATCACAGCGGCGATGCCCATGGCCATGATGTCGAAGCGGCGGAGGCTTCGTCTCAGATGAGGCACCGGGGCCGTTTCTGTCACTGCTGCTGGTGGTGCGGGTGTTGCCGACACGGGGATTCCTCCTGAGGGGACGCGCGAGGGGAGGGCTCGTGGAGGGACGAGGGCCAGATGATGTGGGCGCCGATGACAGGGAGCGCCCGGGCAGGGGCGGGGGCCGGCGATGGCGGCCCCCGGACCCGGCGGTCAGGCTCGGATCTCTCCGGTGGGGAGAGTGCGCTCCAGGACGGAGCGCATCGCGGTGACGGTCTCCTTGGCTTCCGTCTCGGTCATGATCAGCGGCGGCGACAGCACCAGGCTGTGGGCGCAGTCGCGGACGATGACGCCACTCTCACGCCGGATGACATCCGGAAGCAGCGGCTGCGGCATGGGCAGCGGCTCGCGGGTCTCGCGGTCGGCGACAAGTTCCACCGCGAGCATCATGCCCACGGAGCGGATCTCGCCGACGATCGGCAGGTCGCCGAGCTGGCTTTCCAGTTCACGGTGCAGGTGGCCGCCGATCTCGGTGGCCCTGCCCAGCAGTCCCTCGCGCTCGATGATGTCGAGGTTGGCGAGCGCCACAGCGGCCGCGACCGGATGGCCGTTGTAGGTGTAGCCCATCGGGAAGCCGTGATCGCGCAGCAGCACCTCAGCGACATGGTCGCCCACCAGCAGGGCGCCGAGCGGGATGTAGCCGGAGGTGATGCCCTTCGCGGTGACGATGATGTCGGGGGTGACCTCGAAGTACTGCGCGGCAAACCAGTGCCCGACCCGGCCGTAGGCGGTGACCACCTCGTCAAGGATCAGCAGGATGCCGTGCCGGTCAAGGACTTCCCGGACCCGCGGCCAGTAGTCGGCCGGAGGCACCAGCATCCCGCCGACGCCCATGATCGGTTCGCCGATCATGGCGGCGATGTTCTCGCCCCCGATCTCCGCGATCCGCTCCTCCAGCTCCCGGATGAGGAAGTCGGTGACCTCCTCGGGCGTGCGTGCCTGGCCGCCGTACAGCTCCTGCCGGTACGGCCACGGCGGCGTGAGGTGCGTCACGTGCGGCATCATCGGCGCGAAGCCCTCGTGGTAGACCGGGAAGCCGGTCGCCGACCCACCGCCGTAGCCGATGCCGTGGTACGCCTTGTGCCGGGCCAGGATCCACGTGCGTGCGGTGTCACCGCGGCGGTGGTGGTAGTAGCGGGCCATCTTGATGGCGGCCTCGTTGCCCTCCGAGCCGCCGGAGGTGAAGTAGACATGGCCCAGGCCCTCAGGGGCGAGCGAGGTCAGCCGGGCGGCGAGTTCGATGGCGCGGTCGTTGGAGAACTCCCAGAAGCTGGTGAAGTACTCCAGCTGCTTCATCTGGTCGTACGCGACCTGCGCGATCTCCTCCCGGCCGTGCCCGATCTGCGCCAGCCACAGCCCGCCCGTCGCGTCGAGGTACGAGCGGCCTTCGGCGTCGGTGAGCCGGCAGCCGGAGCCGCTGGTCATGATGACGCGCTCCTCGGCGCTGCCGGGCAGGTAGGGGTGGATGATGTGCGCCCGGTCGGTGGCGGCGAGCTGTGCGTGCGTGAGCGGGGTGTTCATCGTCGTATGTCCTTTCAGGGGGCGGCGGTTGCGGGTGCCGTCATGTCGAGGGCTGCAAGGGCCAGTGCCTTCGCCGTGGCCACCAGGTCGCCGATCTCGATGTACTCGTCGATGGTGTGGAGGGTCGGGGAGCCGTCCGGGCGGGTGGCCGTGGGACCGATGCAGACGGCGGGGGTGCCGCCGAGGCGGGTCAGCGTCGCGGCGTCCGTCCAGGACGGTTCGCCGAGCAGCCGCGGTGTGCGGCCCAGAGCGGTGGCGGACGCGGTCAGAGCCCGTACCAACGGGTGTGTGGAGGGGACTTCGGCGGGCGGAAGTTCGGTGTCCCAGGTGAACCGGGGCGGGTTGGCGGTCAGCCAGCCGTCGTCGGCGCACGCTTCCCGTACCGCCCGCTCGATGTCGTGGCGCACCCGGCTCGCCCACCCGCCACCGTCGGCCTGCACCGGCAAGTAGGTGACGTCCAGGGCGACTTCGCACGACGCCGGGTATGTCACCCACCACTCCCCGCCCTTGATGGTGGTGGGTACGATCGCCGGCGGGGGGAGGAGCGGGTGGACATGGGCGGGGTCCTCGGCCCATTGTTCGCGCAGTCGCCGGAGGGCGGTGAGCACGGGCATGGTCTTCTCGATGGCGTTGACCGCTCCACCCGTACGCCAGTCGCCCGGCGGGTACTCCGCGTGCCCAGGGCGGCCGGCGACCGTGACCGTTCCGCCGAGTATGCCGCGCTGGGCGACGACGACGTCCAGGTCGGTGGGCTCGGGAACCACGGCCGCGTCGGCGCGTACGCCGTAGCCGACGGAGGCGAGAGTGCCCGCTCCGTTCCACTCCTCGTCGGTCGCCGTGTTGATCAGCAGGTCGCCGGGGAGCCGGATGCCTAGCGCGGCGAGCGCCTCGGCGGCGACGACGGCCGCCGCGATGCCGCCCTTCATGTCGCAGGTGCCGCGTCCGTACAGCCGCCCGCCGCGCACCTCCGCGCGGAAGGGATCGCTCGTCCATTCGCTCTTCGGTTCGGCGGACACGACGTCGATGTGGCCGTTGAAGAGGAGCGAGCGGGCACCGGACCCGCCGGTACCGGGGAAGCGTGCGATCAGCTGTGGGCGTCCGTCGAAGCCCAGGCCCGGCGGTGTCTGCGGAGATGCCGGCAGGTCCCCGGGCTTGGGCGTGAAGACGTCGACGGTGGCTCCGGCGGCGCGCAGGCGGCCGGCCAGATACTCCTGGAGGTCGGCCTCGTCGCGGGCGGGTTCGGCGGCGTCGCCGCGCACGGTCGTGTCGAAGCCCACCAGGTCGGTGGTGAGGCGGATGAGGTCGTCCGTACGCCGGTCGATCTCGGCCAGGACGTGAGAGGTAGTGGTCATGCGTATGCGATCCATGTCGTCTTCAGGCCCGTGTACTTGTCGAACGAGTGCAGGGACAGGTCACGCCCGAAGCCGGACTGCTTGAAGCCGCCGAACGGCGTCGCGGGGCTGAGCGCGTCGACCGTGTTCACCGAGACCGTTCCGGCCTGCAGCGCGTCCGCGACGCGGTGCGCGCGGGCGAGGTCGCGGGTCCAGACGGAGGCGGCCAGACCGTACGGCGAGTCGTTCGCGAGGCGGAGTGCCTGCGTCTCGTCGGTGAACGGGAGCACGGTCAGTACGGGCCCGAACAGCTCCTCGCGGGCGAGCGGCGCGTCGGGGGTGAGGCCGGTGACGACGGTCGGGTCGAGGTACGCGCCGTCGCGGGCGGGGCGCGTACCGCCGCAGGCGATGTGCCCGCCGGAGCCGGCGACCGCCTCGACGATGCGGTCGACCTGCCGCTCGTCGACGAGCGGGCCGAGCCGGGTGGCCGGGTCGAGCGGGTCGCCGGGGACGTACGCCGCCGCGTGCTCGACCACCCGGGCGGTGAACTCGTCGGCGATCGAAGCCTCCACGAGGAGGCGGGTGTTGGCGGAGCAGACTTGGCCGGCGTTGTAGAGGAAGCCCCAGGCGGCGCGTTCGGCGGCGGCGTCGAGGTCGGCGTCGGCGAAGACCAGGTTGGGGCTCTTGCCGCCCGCTTCCAGCCATACCTGCTTCATGTTCGACTCCGCCGCATACGACAGGAATCGCTTGCCGACGGCCGTCGAGCCGGTGAAGACGAGGGTGTCGACGTCGGGGTGCAGACCGAGCGCGCGGCCCGCCGTCTCGCCCGGCCCGGGGACGACGTTCAGTACGCCGTCGGGAAGGCCGGCTTCGGCTGCCAGTTCCGCGAGCCGCAGTGCGGACAGGGGGGACTGCTCGGCGGGCTTGAGCACGATGCTGTTGCCGGCCGCCAGGGCAGGTGCGAGCTTCCAGGTGGCCAGGTCGAGCGGGAAGTTCCACGGCACGACGGCACCCACGACGCCGAGCGGGGCGCGGCGGACGACCGCGAGGTTTCCGGGCGGGGTGGGGGCCACCTCGTCGTACAGCTTGTCGGCCGCCTCCGCGTACCAGGCGAAGCAGCCCGCCGCGCCGGGGACGTCGGTGCCGTACGACTCGGTGATCGGCTTGCCCATGTCGAGGGTGTCGAGGAGCGCGAGCTCGCGGGCGTTCGCCTCGATGAGCTCGGCGAGGCGCAGCAGGACGCGCTTGCGCGCGGCGGGGTCGGTACGCGACCAGCGGCCGTCGTCGAAGGCCGTGCGAGCGGCGCGCACGGCAGCGTCGATCTCCCCCGCGCCGCCGTCGGCGACCCGCGCGGTCACCTTGCCGGTGGCGGGGTTGACGGTGGCGAAGGTGGCACCGTCCGCCGCGTGGGTCCAGCGGCCGTCGATGAAGGCGCGGGTACGGAAGTCGAGGGCAGCGGCGTGCTGTTGCCACGTGGCGTACGTGTCCGTCGTGGTCATGGGGCGGGGACTCCGGTGGTCGGGGCGGATGAGGTGGCGCTGACATCCACTGCCGTGGATTTACGGGCGGTCAGGCGGACCGCGAGCAGGTACGCCGGGACGGTGACGATCAGCCCCGCGATCCAGCCGAGGTCGGTGTCGCCGAGGGCGTGGGCGAGCGGCCCGGTGTAGAGGGACTGGGCCATGAAGGGGATCTCGGCGAGGATCCCGAGGGCGTAGACGGCGAGGGCGGTGACGTTCCAGCGGCCGTAGATGCCGCCGTCCTTGGCGAAGAACGACGCCACGTCGTAGTGGCCGCGGCGGACCAGGTAGAAGTCGACGAGGTTGATCGCGGTCCATGGGATCAGGACGTACTGGAGTACGTAGATCAGGTTGAGGTAGCTGGTCATGAAGGAGTCGGCGAACGCCAGGGCGAGTGCCACCGACAGGGCGGTGAGTACGCCGCCGATGACGGCCCGGC
Source organism: Streptomyces sp. NPDC055140 (assembly GCF_053607285.1). NCBI lineage: Bacteria > Bacillati > Actinomycetota > Actinomycetes > Kitasatosporales > Streptomycetaceae > Streptomyces > Streptomyces sp. NPDC055140. The sequence continues at coordinate 194,732 of NZ_JBSGTG010000006.1, forward strand.
CGGTGGCGCGCGGCAGCCACCGGTGCGCGAAGGTCTGCACGGCGGTGACCGCGCACAGCACTGCGCCGTACAGGTTCATGGAGTTGGTGAGCATCGTGACCAGCGCGAAGCTCCACAGGGTGATCTGGCCGAGCGGGGAGCCGAGCAGGTGGCTCTGCGCCGCGATCGGGTCGCCGCCGTCGGCCACGCCGATGGCGGCGCCGACGACCATGGGGAGCAGGCTGCCGAGTACGCAGCCGGCGTAGGTACACCAGAGGGTGGAGCGGATTCCGGCCTTGTCGGCGGGCATGTAGCGCGAGTAGTCCGAGACGTACGGGGCGTACGCGATCTGCCAGAGCGCGCCGACCGACACCATGCCGAGGAACCCGGCGAGGCTGAAGCCGCCCTGGTCGAGGAAGCCGTCGGGCAGGCCGCCGAAGAGCAGCCAGGCCGCGCCGGCGAGTTGTACGGCGCCGAACGCCCAGCTGGTGAGCGCGCCGATGCGGTGCATGAGCCGGTAACCGACGACGGCCACGGCCAGGCTGACGAGCGCGCCGAGGACGACGCCTTCGCCGCGGCCGACGGCGGGGACCACCTGGTTCAGGGACTGGGCGCCGACGACCAGGTTGGAGGCGAAGAAGCCCTGGTACATGACGATGACGACCAGGATGACGGCGAGCGCGCCGACCGATCCGAACTGGCCGCGGCTCTGGATCATCTGCGGTACGCCGAGCTGCGGGCCCTGCGCCGAGTGGAGCGCCATCAGGAAGCCGCCCCCGAGGTGCCCGACGAGCAGGGCGGCGACGCTCCACCCGAAGGAGAGTCCGAAGGCGGTGGGGGCCAGGGCGCCGGTGACGACCGTGAGCGGGCCCAGGTTCGCGGAGAACCAGATGGTGAAGAGGTCGCGGGTACGGCCGTGCCGCTCCGACACGGGAACAGCGTCTATGGTGCGGCGTTCCAGAACTGGCTCTGGGCGCGGTTCTGGGGGTGATTCTGCACTCTTGCTGGCCATCTGGCCACCTCCATCGTTCTTTGAGTGCAGATTCAAACAATCGCCCGCGAGGCCGTCAATGGCTAGGGCTCGGAAACTTGCATTACTTGAATCCACTGGCAGAGAATTGGCTTCATGGGGAGACCGAAGAACCAGACGGCACGCCGCAAAGCCCTTGTCGACGCTGCGGGGCGCGCGATCACGGAACGAGGGCTCGAGGGCCTGAGGATCAAGGACATCGCGGCCGAGGCGGGGATGTCGGCAGGCTCGGTCCTGTACTACTACCCGGAGATGGACGAGCTGGTCCTGGAGGTGCACCGGGGCGCCGTCGAGCGCTACCTGGCCGCCCGCCACGACGGTACGGACAAAGTCGCCGACCCCGTCGAGCGGCTGCGCGGACTGATCGGCGGCGGATTGCCCACCGGGGCGGACGACCCGCAGCACAGCCTGCTGTACGAGCTGCACCGGCGCGCGGACCGCAGCGCCGGGCACGCCGCGCTGATGGCGTCGCTGTTCGCACGTGAGATCGCGCTCTACACGACGGTGCTCGAAGTCGGTGCTGCGGCGGGCGCGTTCGCGGCCACCGAGACGCCCGCCGACCTGGCCCGCAATCTGGTGGCGCTGGAGGACGGGTACGGCCTGCACATCGTCAGCCGCAACACGCAGCTGACACCGGACGAGGCGCGCAGACTGATCCTCGGGTACGCGCGGACGGTGACGGGCTGCGCGGACCTGTGAGCGACCATCCCGTGCCGCTCGGAAAGTCATCACCGCAGGCCGGAGCGCTGGGACGCGCTCACCTTCAAGGGATGGGGAGTTGGCGGCGTGCCGATCCGCCATCGGAGTCGTATCACTCGCCGACCGGCGACACGGCCCCGATGGCGTGGACCAGTAGGACAACTGGCCCGCCGGAGACCCGGCAGGGCTCACCTTCGCAGAATGTTCGCTCGAACACGGGTGTGTGGCCGGACGGCTTTCCGCCATGGCCAAACCCCGCCACCGGGGCCGGCTCCCAAGCCTCAGAGAGAGACGTGCCGCATGCTGCAGGCGATAGGCCCCGACATCGCCCAGGAGCGCATCTACCGCACCCTGCTGACCCGTGGCGCAAGCGATGTCGAGGCCCTCCCCCCCTCCTGGATCTAATCGGCCGAGCGGACTGCGGCACGCCCCCTGCACCTGCTCGAACAACTCGACCTGACCAAGGAAAGGAGAACATCGCCGTCCTGGCCACCTACCTGCATCTGCGGTCTGCCCTCCTGGCATGGCGGCTCAGGAGAGCAGGCCGGCAGTGGCCGCTTGCCGGGTACGGGCGCTACGGGGTGATCATGTTGAAGTCGGGGACGAAGTCGTCGAGGAGTCCGACGAGGGGCTGCAGGGCCGTCTCGTCGCCGTCGAGAGTGATCTTCCCGGCCTGGGCGAGCTGGGGTGCGCTCGCCGACTTGAGGAGGATGCCGACGAGGGCGGTCTTGGGGCCGGTGACCGTGAGCTGGGTTTCGGGCGAGGCGTCTTGGACTCTTTCGGCGTGATGGCCACCGTCACTGGTCAGCGACCTCTGCGCGGCAACCGCCGACGCTGCTCAAGTCGGCCTGCCATCCGGGCAAGTTCATGTCCGCCCGGGCCGAACCAGCCGATCACGTCCGGGGTGCGGTTCGCGTCCGAGCTTCACTCCGGTCACCCATCCGTTCGCCGCGGCGTGGATGCCGAGTTGGAACCGGGTGCTCGCCCCGGCCCGTTCCATCAGGGCGTGCATGCGGCGCTGGAGCGTGCGATAACTGAGGTCGGCCTGGCGGGCTATGGCGTCGTCCGGCAACCCCGCCGTCAGCAGACTGATCAGGAGCTGGTCCTCCTCGGAGAGGGCCTGGGAGTCGTCATCGGAGCCCTGTGGGTGGAGCGGCTGGGCGACCACCCACAGGGCCTCGAACAGCGCGGACAGCGCGTCGAGGACCGCCGAGCGGTGCAGGATCACGAAGGAAGGGCTCGGGTCCGGGCCCGACCCGGCCCGCAGCGGCAGCACGGCCAGCCTGTCGTCGACGAGCGCCATCTTGGTAGGCACATCAGCCAGCACCCGGGCCTGCTCCCCCGCTTTCGTCCACATGCGCACCAGCTCCTGGCGCCCCGGGACATCGATGCCGGCCGCGTCGTACACGGCCCGGATGATGACACCGCGGCTGAGCAGGTCGAGTTCGGCCTGGTTCGGATTCCGGCCGTCGAGGTAGGGCGGTTTGTCGAAGACCCGCAACTGGTGCCGTACGTTGCGCATCAGCTGTTCGCTGCGTTGTAGCACCGACTCGGCCCCGGTGACGATCTCGATGACCTCGGCCGGATCGCGGGTCGCGGCGGCCCGCCGGAACCGCTCGCTGAACTCTCCGGCGCGAACCCGTGCCTTGTGCAGCTCCTCCTGGCGGCGGAGCAGCAGGCCGTCCAGGGCGACTTCGGGGTCGATGGCGATGTACGTGACCGGGCGTCCGGGCCGGCGGCCGGCGAGCCCGGACGACTGGAGCCGGCGCAGCGCCATACGCACTCGGGCCGGCGGGAGCCCGGTGGTGCCCGCCAGGTCGTCGAGGCTGGCCGGCCGCTTGGTGAGCAGCGCGGCGTAGACGGACTCTGATTCGCTGTCGATTCCCAGCACCTGAAGCATGGCGGTCATCCTGACCTGCCGTGCGGCTTCCCACAACAGGGGCGAGTGAGTGGCAAAGACTCGCCATTGGCGACCACCCGCCGCTCTCACATGTTCCGTAAGTGCGAGCCCGTCAGCTTCACTTCCATCGAGCACACACCCTGGAGCACCGCGCTGCATCACCGCCTGACGCTGTGGCACGTGTGGCGCTCCGGGTGCGTCCCCGCCCCCGTCCGTGAGAAGGAATCTATGCGCATCTCGTCCGAACGAATACGGCGAACCGCCGCCACCGGGGCGGCCGTCGCCGTAGTGCTGTCCTTGACCGGTCTTCCCGGTGCGGCCAGTGCGGCGCCGCCCACGTCGCGTCCGTCCGCCGCGGGCTCGGGACTCCGGCCCCCGCCGAAGCCGGCGCCCTCGATGCTGACCCTGATCACCGGTGACAAGGTCGCCGTGACGACCGGAGCCGACGGCAAGCAGGCCGTGGACATCGTCAGCACGACGGACGCGTCGAAGCATTTCCAGATCTCCAGCGGGCAGGACGGGGACCTTTACGTCATCCCCGAGGACGCGCTGAACGCCGTGTCCGCCCAGATCGTGGACCGCGAACTCTTCAACGTCACCCAGGCGTTGAAGGACGGCTACGGCGACGCGAAGACCGATGCCGTGCCGGCCATCGTCGACTTCCGCGGCAAGGAGTCCGCCGCGGGTCTGCGGCAGCAGGCCGAGGCTCTGCCCGGCACCGAGGACGAACACACCATGCCGGGCCTCGGCCTGGCGGCAGTGCACGTCGACAAGAGAACGGCCAAGCGTTTCTGGCGCTCCGCCAAGCCGACAGCCGGCAAAGCCAGGAGCGGATCGGACGCCATGGTCCCCGGCACCGCCGGAGTGACCAAACTCTGGTACGACGGCCGGGCCAAGGCCACCCTGGACCAGAGCGTGCCCCAGATCGGCGCCCCCGAGGCGTGGGCGAAGGGCTACGACGGCAAGGGTACGAAGGTCGCGATCCTGGACACCGGCGCCGACCTGAACAACGCCGACATCAAGTCCCGTATCACCGCCACCCAGAGCTTCGTCACCGGCGAGGCGGTCCAGGACGCCCATGGCCACGGCACGCACGTCGCCTCCACCATCGCGGGCAGTGGCGCCAACTCCGGCGGCAAGTACAAAGGCGTCGCTCCCGGCGCCGACCTCCTCATCGGCAAGGTGCTCTCCAACGCGGGCAGTGGCCCGCTGTCGGGGATCCTGGAGGGCATGGACTGGGCGGTCGCCCAGGACGCCGACGTCGTCAGCATGAGCCTCGGAGCCCGGGCCACCACCCCGGGTGGGGACGTGCTCACCAGCGCCGTGGACTCGCTCAGCGCCTCCTCCGGCACCCTGTTCGTCATCGCGGCAGGCAACGACGGCAAGAACGGCGAGTCGACACTCGGCACCCCGGGCATCGCCGACGCCGCGCTCACCGTCGGCGCCGTCGACAAGTCCGACGCCCTGGCCAATTTCTCCTCCCGCGGCCCGCGCCTCGGCGACATGAAGATCAAGCCGGAGATCACCGCCCCCGGTGTGAACATCGTCGCCGCCCGTGCCGCAGGTACGACCATGGGCACCCCGGTCGACGCCAACTACACGTCGGCCAGCGGTACGTCCATGGCGACCCCGCACGTCGCGGGTGCCGCGGCGATCCTGGCCCAGCGTCACCTTGACTGGTCCGGGGAGCGCATCAAGGAGGAGCTCACCGCCCACTCCAAGAGGTCGGACAATTACACCCCCTACCAGCAGGGTTACGGCCGCGTGGACATTCCCGCCGCCCTGGACCCCGCGTTGGACCTGTCGGGTACAGGCGACTTCGGTCTGGTCGAGTGGCAGAAAGGAACGTACGAGAAGGAGACCCGCACCGTCACCCTCCACAACTCCACCTCGTCCGCGGCCACGCTGGACCTCGCCGCCCAGGTCAAGGACAGCAGCGGGACCGCGCTGCCCGACGGCGCCCTGACCGTGTCGGGCCCCGACGTAACCGGCGGCAAGGTCACCGTCCAGGCCGGCGGCAGCAGCGAGGTGACCGTCACCCTCGACCCGAACGGGCTGAAGGCCGGCCAGTTCAGCGGCTACATCACCGCGACCGGCACCGACGGCGAGTCGGTGCACACTCCGGTCGGCTTCGTGATGGCCGTCGAGCAGCACGATGTCACGGTCAAGTTCACCGACCGGTTCGGCAAGACCCCCGGACGGGTCCAGCTGGCCCTCCACGGCATGAACAACTCCACTTTCAGGAACATCTCCCTGGCTGATCAGGGCTCCATGACCGTCACGTTGCCCGTCGGCGCGTACTCCGTCGAGGGCATCACCTACACGGAAGCCCCCGGCGACCCGACCCGCACCTACGCGATCGACGGCTTCTCCATCCCCAACATCAACGTCACGGACCAGGACGTGACCCGCAGTGTCGACGGCACCAAGGCGACCGACTTCACCGCGAAGATCACCGGTGAGACGCGCCCGCTGGAGAACGCTTCGTGGATGACGCTCGTCAGCCGCAGCGACGGAGCCGGCGGTCACAACAACACCCTCGGCGAAGCCGGTCTCATCAACGGTTCCGACTCGAAGATCGGCGCCGTGCCCACCGAGCAGCCCACCACCGGTGACCTGCATCTGTTCAACGCCCTCACCCAGCGCGAGCCGATCACGCAGCTCAGCGTCACCAGCCCCGAGCGCATCTCCGTCCCCGTGGTGACACCCGGGTTCGCCCAGCGCTTCGAGGGCACGAAGGACCTGCGGCTGGCCGACGCGGGCAGCGGAACCGCTGAGGACATCGCCGCTGCCGATCTCAAGGGCCGGGCCGCGCTCATCACCGTGGCCGACCCGCGCAAGATGGACGACCAGGTACGCCGCGCCGCGGCGGCCGGAGCCACCGCGGTGATCGCGGCGTCGGCGGCGCAGGCTCCGTTGTTCAACGGGTCGCTCGCCGCCGACCAGACCATCCCGGTCGCCATCGCGAGCCACGACAACGGCGAGAAGCTGCGCAGCCTGCTCGGCAAGGGCAACGTCTCCATCGCCCTCAAGGGTGTTCTCGAGTCCGGCTACGCCTACCACATGCCGTTCGGTACGAGCGGCATCCCAGCCGACCTGACCAAAACCGTGGACGCCGCCGACTTCGTCAAGGTCCGCAGCGCCTACCACGCCGACGGCGTACGTCACCAGGGCGCCGAAACCCTGCACAGCTGGGCCCCGGGCCAGCCGACCTCATTCCGTGCCGCCCAGCCCCTCAACATGGGCGCCACCAGGGACGACTACCAGCTGGCGGGCTCCAACCTTGTGTACCAGCGGGTGGTGTACCCCAGCACCGCGTACCAGGCGTACATGGCGGGCCCCCGCACCACGTACACGACTGCCGGCAAGACCTACCGGGAGAACTGGCTTGCCGCGCCGATGCACCCGCCGATGGAAGACCCGTCGATCTGCGCCTTCTGCCGCAGCGACGTCTGGACCCGGGCCACGGGGACCATGGCCGGCGACAGCGACCCGACCCACTCCCTGGTCGCCACACCGCCCACCCTCACCAGCACCTGGACGTTCTACCGCAACGGCGAGCAGATCACGGGCACGACCCCCCTGATGGTTCCGCAGAAGGCCCAGTACCGGTTCGTCCAGGAGGTCACCCGGGACAAGGACTACCCGGGCGTCACACTGGGCGGCAAGGTCCGCACAGAGTGGAACTTCACCTCGGCGGCGCCGACCACCATGGCCGTCAAGGACTGCGAGAAGTACACGCCCAAGCCCACGTTCTGTGAGTCCCTGCCGGCCGTCATGCTCGGCTATGACATCCCCCTGGACATCCTCAACCAGGCACCGGCACACCGCCCGTACACCTTCACCGTGAACGCGGGCAGGCCCAAGGGCTGGAACGGGTCCACCGCGATGGCGGGCGCCAAGGTCTCCGTCTCGTACGACGACGGCGCCACCTGGGAGAACGCCAAGATCACGCGCAAGGACAACAACTCCTTCCAGGCATCGGTACATCACCCGAAGCTGTCGGACACCAACGCATACGTGACCCTACGGACCCAGGTGTGGGACGCCGAAGGCAACCGCACCGTCCAGACCATCCACCGCGCCTACGCACTGAAGTAACGCACACACCGAAACCCTCGGACAGGGGCCCCGACACAAGCTCGCGCTGGGGCGGGGCCCCTGTTCCGCAGCGTGGCCTCGCGGCGCCCCCGACAGCACTCCGCCCAGGACTCGTCCGGGCGAACACGGGGCCTGTGGAGCTGTGGACGCGCGATGCAGTGGGTGCCATGCTCACCCTGTCGTCGGGCGCAGGCCCGGCGCGCCGGGGAGGATCCGTGAAGCTGTACCTCGTCATACCTCTTGCCCTGTTGGCTCTACTCGTCGCCACCTCCGGCGTTGCGGCGGTTACCCGGGGCTGGGTGCTCCCCATGAACCGGCGCCATGTTCGCGCCCCGCGGATCTACGGCTGGGGTCAGCTGGTGGTGGCCTTCGCGCTGTGCTGGCAGCCGGTCTTCGGGTCGGTGATCAGCGATTCCGCGGCTCGGCCGTTGGGAACGCTGATCGGCAGCATGATTCTCCTGGCCGGCGTCATCCTCATGATGGTGGGTCAACTCGCCCGCGGTAACCACAAGGATGGCGGCAAACCATAAACCCTGACCGATCGATCTGCGCGAATCACCGTGGGTTCAAATCCCATACTCACCACGCAAGTTGAAGGCCCCTGACCAGCAGCATCGGTCGTGGGCCTTCGTCACGCGTGTTGCCATGACCGCGATTCCCCGTGAGTTCCCGGTCTATCGGGCACGGGTGGGGCACGCTAGCCGTGTGAGCTGGGAACTTGCTTCCAGCCGTCAACAGACCGGGTTATGAACAGCACCCGGTAGACGTCACGGGCCCACACAGTGGCACCCTCCCCGTACTCGGCGAGTTCCGCGAACGCCTCTTCCTCCGAGTCGTAGTGATACTTCCGCCCCTTCGCATCCCGGATCATCCACTCTCTGCCCGGCATCCCTGCGAATCCCATGGCCACGACGAACATCCCCTCCCCTGGTGTCGGCGAGATGGTAGCTCGTGCCCCGGGTCGCGATGGACCCTCGGGCACTCCCGGATCAGCATCACCACGGACGTGTACACGCGCGTCGTGCAGAACACGCAGCGTCGAACCTGCGACACCCGCTCTAGGAGCGACGTGGGGCGATCACTGGCGTGACCTGCATGTCCCTGGCCCTGGCCGCAGCCCGGTTGCGCGCCCGCCAAGCGCCCCGATGCCCCGTGAGTCCCCGCCCGTCATGGCCCTGGCGGAGCGCCCACGACGGACTCAGCCGCATCTCGGCGGCAGCCGATCCTCTCAGCCCGTCTCTCGGCGACGGTCCGCTCACGCTCCCGCATCCGTGACGGCGTCGGTACGGCGATCCGCCCATGGCAGCCGCTTCTGCCCGGCTTCGGCCACGTAGACCTCCCGTCGATGCCGCACCAGAACTACCACTTGTCGTCACGCTCCAGGATCAAGCTGATCGAGCCGTCCTCAAGGTTGATGCCGCCGTCAAGATGCTCGTGATACCCGTCCCGGAGCTCAGGATCAGCGAGACCTAGCAGTCGCTCAGCGAGGTCCCGCAGCCCCGCCGCATTGGCCGCAATGGTGATCTCGGTGCCTGAGCCGTACACCTTGATCCGAGGTTCATCCATGGCGGCACGCTACAGCGGAGGCCGACGGAGCGGCATTGGGCTGGAGCTGCTCTGGGGCGAGTGGCCCACAGCTCTCCCTGGTCAACTGCGTTGCGGACGCAGGTGCCCAGCCGATCGGGCTGTCGGCCTGGCCCCGGTCAGCGTTTGATGCCTACGCCCGCCAGCAGGCTGATCTGGGCGTCCGTGGGCTCCGTCCCGTCGGCGGGTCCGGCGGGCCGCCAGCGGTGGCAGCAGATGATGCCGGGTTCGATCAGGTCGAGCCCGTCGAAGAAACGGCGGACGTCGTCGTGCGAACGGAACTGCACCGGAGACCCGGACTTGGTGTAGACCTCCGCGACCTTGTTCCAGGTGACGGGGTCGAAGTCGGGCGTGCAGTGGTTCATGGCGAGGGCGCTGCCCGCCGGGAGCGGGTCGAGCAGCCGGCGGATGATGGCGTACGGGTCGTGCGGGTCGGTGATGAAGTGCATGAGCGCGTTGAGGGTGAGGGCGATGGGCTGGTCGAAGTCCAGGACCTCCGAGGCTTCCACGGCGCTCATCAGCGCATCGGGGTCGGTGGCGTCGGCCTCGATGTAGGCCGTGCGTCCCTGCGTCGTGCTGCGCATGAGGCGTTCGGCGTACTTGAGGACGAGCGGGTCGTTGTCGGCGTACACGACGCGGGCATCGAGCGCGACGGACTGGGCGACCTGGTGCAGGTTGGGCTCGGTCGGGATGCCCGTGCCGATGTCCAGCCACTGGCGGATGCCGTGCTCCTGCGCCAGCACACGGGTGGCCCGGTGCATGAACGCCCGGTTCTCGCGGGCCGTCACGTAAATGCCGGGGTGGGCCTGGGCGGCGACCAGGGCCGCCTCCTTGTCGATCTCGAAATGGTCCTTGCCGCCGAGGAAGTAGTCGTACATCCGGGCCGAGTGCGCCTTGCTCGTGTCGAGATCCCGGCCGGCCTGCCTGGTGGTCATGCTCTCCCCTTCAGGGTGGTGGTTGTCGGCCCGCAGGCCAAGGACGGGACCGGTGTCGTCGTCCCTCCTACTGCCCGCCGCCGGTTCACCCGGCGGCCAAGTGATCGGCCAGGCCCTCTTTGACCCCGCGGACGAACGCGGCGATCTCCTCCGGCGTGTAGATCAGCGCCGGCCCGGCCGGGTCGGTCGACTGCCGTACGGCCACGCGGCCGTCGGCGAGTTGTTTCGTCTCGACGCACTGGCCGCCGTTCGGCCCGCTCCAGGGACGCTCCCAGCCCTGTTCCCCGAGATTGCGGGCCGGCATGCCGTTGTATACGCCCTCGTCGGTGATCGTCACGAGTACTCCTTGCGCATGTGGTTCAAGAGCGCCCTGCTGTCCTCGGACGACGTCAGCAGCGCCATACGGGAATGTGCCTCGAGATGGGCGACGACGTCCGCGCGCTGGTCCAAGTAGACGGAGGCGGACAGGAGTTCGCTGTAGACGATGTCGGGCAGCTCGGGTTCCTCGAACCGGAAGTACGTGAACGGGGCACACGCCCCGACGTGCGCGCCCGCGGTGAAGGGCACGATGTCGACGCTGATGTGCGCGAGCTCGGACACGTCCAGGAGCCGCTCGATCTGCTCCCGCATCACGTCAGGGCTGCCCACTGCGCGGTGCAGGACGGCTTCCTCCATGACCACCCACAACGTGGGGGCGTCCTCCCGCTCCAGCAGGCTCTGGCGGTGCAGCCGCAGTTCCACGCGGCGTGCGAGCTCCTCCTCGCTGCCGTTCGGCAACCCGCCGCGCAGCACGGCGCGCGCGTAGTCGGGAGTCTGCAGAAGGCCGGTGACGTACTGGGGTTCGTAGGTGCGCAGGGTCTTGGCGCCGGTCTCCAGGCTGACGTAGGCGGTGAACCAGCTGGGGACGACGTCGCGGTAGGAGTGCCACCAGCCGGGCTCGTTGGCCTGCTCGGCCAGGTCGACGAACTCCTCGATCTCCTGGCGGTCCGCGCCGTAGGTCTCCAGGAGCTTCTCCACGTAGAGAGGCTTCAGCGCGACCTCGGCCTTTTCCAGCCGACGGATCGTCAGGGTCTTCACGCGCAGTGCTTTTGCCGCGTCCTCCAGCGAGGCACCGACGCCGAGCCGCATGTCCTGCAGCCGGCGGCCGAGGATCATGCGCAGGACTGTCGGCGCGCTGGTGCTGGAACGGGCCTCACTCACGCCCAACCTCCTGAGGGATCATCAACAACGCCATTCTGACAGTGACTTGATGACGACACCAGAGTGATACCCGATTGCTGAAATTATCAGGGAGCCGGTTGCAGCGTGAGCGCGATCACGCGCATAGTTGATATGTGAGCGGTCAAGTCACAGCTCTGACGCAGCATCCGGCCCGGAGGGGACGCGTGATGCTGATGCCGTCGTCGGCACCCCACCGCAGGGCGCCTGCCTCGGCACACGCCTCTCACCGCTCGAGCTGCAGCCCGCATCCCCACACCGCGCCTGCCCCCCGGAAGGCACTGGAAGGCGACATCCGTGACTCTGCCCACACCCTCGGCCCCGGCTTTGACCCCCGCCTTAGCCACGACCGTGCCTCGTCGGGAGTACTGGTTCGGCCTGCCCGCCCTGCGCACCAGCGCGAGATCCGCCCGCGACACCGTGCGCGACCGGCTCCGCGCCTGGAAGGTGCCCGGCGACACATGCTGCGACGCGGTGCTGCTGGTCTCCGAGCTGACCACGAACGCTGTACTCCACACCGACAGCGGTCATGTCCTGTGTGGCCTCACGCTGACCGGCGACGAGCGGCGCCTGCGTATCGAACTCCACGACGAGGGCCGCACCCCGGTCCGCCCGCCCGAGCACCTCGCCGGCCCCGGCGAGGAGAGTGGACGAGGCCTGTTCCTCGTCCAGCAACTCGCGGACCGCTGGGGCTCCGCACGCTCGACGCGGGCCGAAGGCAAGGTCGTCTGGGCAGAGTTGACGGCTCAGCCCTGACTCCATGGGCGCCGGCCGGCACCGAATGTGGCGCCCGCCCCGGCAGCGACAGCGCGGATGCAGCGCGGCCAGGCCCGGCCTGCTGTGCGTCAGACCAGTTCCCCCGTCCAACGGCAGAGACCGCAGTCGGCACCGCACGGCCCCGCTACGTCCCCTTCACACGGCGAGGAACCCCTTCTCCTCGATCCACCTACAGAAGGCGCCCATGACCCCCCACAGCGAAACCGCTCCTCCCGTCGTGCTGTACGTATGCGCCGACCGAGCTCCGGGCACGCGCGGGGCAGCCACGCAGTGCGCGCAGACAGAAGGCCACGCGTTCGCCCAGGAGCGCGGACTGACGATCGCCGAGGTCGTCACCGACACCTACGGTGAGCCCGACCCGACCCAGCGCAAAGGGTGGCGGCGTGTGAGACAGCTGGCACAGACAGGCCACGTCACCGCGGTACTCGTCCGCTGGCCCAGCGCCATCGCCCCGGAGTCCGCGCACGAACTCCGGCACCGCGAGACCGCCTGGCTCCACGACCACGGCGTGCGCGTCCAGTACACCTGGGCGCCCTTGTCTTCGAGGAGCGACGAGGCCCTGTGATCCCGCTCGGCGATGTCCAGATCTTTGATTCACCTGGCCAGTAACGGCAGTCGCCGTCCACTGGCGGTTCTGATGACCCCAGGACAGTGGGGTGACGCCCCACAGCTGATCATGGTCTTGAATCGCATCCGTGTTCCTCGTCCAGCTGGTGGCCGCCGCGCACGAGACCGGACCACGTGTGTGGCGACACGAGGTCGAACACTTCGGACGCCGTCCGCGGTGATGCCGCGTCAGCCCAGCGCACGGTCGAGGTTGAAGGCGGCGCTGATCAGCGAGAGGTGAGTGAAGGCCTGGGGGAAGTTGCCTTGCTGTTCTCCGGTCGGGCCGATCTCCTCTGCGAACAGACCGAGGTGGTTGGCGTAGGTGAGCATCTTCTCGAAGGCGAGCCTGGCCTCCTCCAGCCGGCCTGCGCGGGCCAGTGCCTCCACGTACCAGAAGGAGCAGATCGAGAAGGTGCCCTCGGGGCCGTGCAGGCCGTCCGGGCTGGTGGTCGGGTCGTAGCGGTATACCAGCGAGTCGGAGACCAGGTCTGTGGTGAGGGCGTCCAGGGTGGAGAGCCACTTGGGGTCGGTGGGCGAGATGAACTTGGCCATCGGCATCATCAGCAGCGAGGCGTCCAGCACATGGCCGTCCAGCCCCTGGACGAACGCCCCTCGCTCGGCCGACCAGCCGCGCCGCATGATTTGCCGGTAGATCGCGTCCCGGGACTGCCTCCAGCGGGGCAGGTCGGCCGGCAGGCCGCGGCGGTTCGCCATGCGTATCGCGCGCTCCAGCGCCACCCAGCACATCAGTCGCGAGTAAACGAAGTCCCGCCGGCCCGCCCTGGTCTCCCACACCCCCTCGTCGGGCTGGTCCCAGTGCTCGCACAGCCAGTCCACCACGGCACCGACTTCGTCCCAGTGGTCGCTGCTGATCGGCTGCCCCCACTTGTCGTAGAGGTAGATCGAGTCGATCAGCGCACCGTAGATGTCCAGCTGGAGCTGGCCGGTTGCGGCGTTGCCCACCCGGACCGGTGCGGAGCCGAGGTGTCCCTCCAGGTGCGGAAGCTCGTATTCGGGCAGCTCGGTGCGCCCGTCGATGCCGTACATGATCTGCAACGGACCGCTCTCCCCCGTGCCTCGCAGGATGCCCCGCTCGGAGATGAACCCCATGAACGCCTCGGCCTCCGAGGTGAACCCCAGGCGCAGCATCGCGTAGACGCAGAAGGCGGCGTCGCGGACCCAGACGTAGCGGTAGTCCCAGTTGCGCTCGCCGCCGATCTGCTCGGGCAGGCTGGTGGTCGGTGCGGCGACGATCGCGCCGGTCGGGGCGTAGGTGAGCAGCTTCAGCAGCAGCGCGGAGCGGTTCACCGTCTCCCGCCACCGCCCGTGGTAGCGCGAGCCGGCCAGCCAGCGGCGCCAGAACCGGACGGTTGCCTCGGCCTGCTCTTGCGCCTCGACGCGCGGGCACGACCGGGCCGGGACGTCGTCGCCGATGTGGTCGAGGGCGAACACGTTGGACTCGCCTTCAAGGAGTTTGAAGTGCGACCACACGTCCAGGCCGTCGCTTTCCAGGGGCGCGGTGGCGGTCAGCGCGAGCGTCAGTGACGGGGAGCGGAACACCGCCGTGTGGCCTTCGAGGTGGGTGGTGTGCGCTTCAGTGCCGTAGCCGAAGCGGGGGGCGATCCGCGCCCTGAACGGGAGGGTTCCGCGGACGCAGATCACCCGCCGGATCAGCCGGTGCCGGGCCGCCTCGCGCGACTCGTCGACCACGGGCATGAAGTCCTGGATCTCCGCCACCCCGTCCGCGGCGAAGAACCGCGTGATCAGCACGTTCGTGTCGGGGAAGTAGAACTGTCTGGTGCGGGTCGGGACCTCGGCGGCCAACTCGAACGATCCGCCCCGGTCGGCGTCGAGGATGGACCCGAAGACGCTGGGTGCGTCGAAGCGCGGGCAGCAGTACCAGTCGATGGTGCCGTTGGTGCCGACCAGGGCGGTCGTACGAAGATCGCCGATCAGGCCGTGCTGGGAGATCGGGATGTAACGGCTGCCGTCCGCCTGCTCGAAACCAGTCGCGTCGAACGCCATACCGGCCTCCCTGCTGCTGATGCGGCCCGGGCCTGGAGATGAAGCCTTGCTTTTCATGCTAGACCGCTACTCGAGGCGGGGGGGCTGGCGGAGCCGTGCGGACGGGACTCGACGGCCTCCTCGCTTCAGGCAGCCCGTCGGTACTTTTCGGGGTGAATCCGACTGCTTTCGCCGTGCGGTCGGGCTCCGGTATGTCGACGACCGGTGTTGCGGGGCTACTCCCCTTCGCGATCGCCGGGCATACACCCCGCTGCCCAGCGGTCATCAAGGCCCTGCCGGCACGCCGTTGTGCGGGCGAGGCTTCGCAGGGGGCCGCCTTGGTTCTACAGACTGAGCGTGATCGCGGCGGCGATGCCGCCCAGGCCGAGGGCGAAAGCGGCCTCTTTCCAGCCGCCCTTGCCCCAGCGGAAGGGGCGGTCGGCGGCCAGCCTGCCCGGCCCGATGGCGGCGACGGCCAGCGCGACGATGGCGATGCAGACGCTGTATTCCACGCCACCGTTCGTCTCCCACAGGCCGTGGGCGCCGGTGACCGTGACCATGGCGTTGATCATGACGCCGATCAGGGCTGCGGCCGCCAGCGGTGTCAGCAGCCCGAGGGCCAGACCGAGGCCGCCGAGCAGCTCGGACATGCCCCCGATCACGGCAAAGAGCTTTCCCGGGTGGTAGCCCAGGGCCTCGAATCCCTTGCCCGTCTCCGTCAGGCCCTGGCCTCCGAAGAGTCCGAAGACTTTCTGAGCCCCGTGTCCGGCCATCAGCAGGCCGAAGGTCAGCCTGATGAGCAGCAAACCGAAGTCGGCGGCGGTCGTCATGGGCGCGGCGGTGGAAGTGGACTGCGCCGCTGGTGCCGTGGAAGAGTCAGAAGATTTCAGAACGTGTTTGGGCAACATGGCGATGCTCCGATTGGAACGCCAGAACGGGCGTTTCCCCCAGCTCGACGACACGTCGAGCACCGATGCTGGGTGTGCCCTGCATTGGATCGCGGGCGATTCCCTGCCCCATTCGATCCTTTCGCTGCGGGCAGAGTTGTGCATCGGGTCGGTGGCCCGCGGGAGCGGGCGGCCGGTGCCGTGTCAGTGATCCTGGGGCATCTGCTCATCACGATCGGTGTCGTTCGGGCCCAGCCGTACGCAGCATTCACCGGGCTCGGGGGTCAGGACGGCCTTGACTCCGTTGACCTCAAGGCCGGTGAGGTAGCCGCTGAGGAAGGCTTGGTTCATGCCGCACACCAGGTCGGGGGCCTTCGCGGCCAGCGGTTGGAACGGACAGTTGCGCAGCCGGAGCCGGGTGGGGGCTTCCCGGACGGGTTCGTAGCCGTACTCCTCCAGCAGCCCCTCGCAGACGGTCAGTCCACGCTCGGGGCCCAGGCGCCCTGGCCGGGTCTCCTCCCGTGCGGCTGCTCCCAGCTGCCGGCCGCGCTGCTCCGCCGTCCGCATGGCCGCCTGCGTGGCGTTCTCGCCGGCTTCCTCGGTCAGAACGGCGTCCAGGAGAAGGTCCGCCAGGAGTTCGTGGCGCCGGTCGGGGATGCTCACGGTGATCTGCGCGTCGGTGGGCTCGTACACCTTTGGCCGCCTGCCGACCTTGCGGATCCCGCCGGGCGTTTCGTAGCGGGCGCGCAGCAGGCCGACGTCGACGAGCTTGTCGAGATGGAAGGCGGCGAGCTTGCGGGAGATGCCGACGCTCGCGGCGGCTTCGTCGCGGGTGACGGCATGGCCGGCACGGCGGATGAAGGTGAACATGCGCCGTCGTGAGTCCTCGCTCAGGACGCTGACGGAGTCGATGGCGCTGCCGGCCGCGTCGGCCGACGCTGTCTGATCAGAAGCCACAAGACCATGGTAACCCCCATCTGGGTAGGTCCAAGTGTTCCTTCTGCTCTGATTTCCTGTGTATCTTGACGACCCCCCTCAATAAGACCAAGGCTTATTGGTGAAACTGGGACGTCGCGATGATTGCCGAATGACTCGGCGGGTTCGTCGTGACGGACCTCGATGCCGGGCGGTGATGAGCATGTGCCCGCGGCGTGGGGGGCCGGGGACGGCTCGCTCGCGCCGTCGCCGCGGTGCTCGGCGATCCGGGCCCAGACGTCGCCCTGTTCGTAGAGGTCCTGTCCGGCGGCGAGCATCATCCGGGTGGCCGGCCGGACGCCGAGCTCACGGCGATCGTCGCTCTCGTGGGCGAGGTGGGCCAGGATGTGGCGGCTTCGGCGTGGAACAGGTCGTGGGCGGCCCGCATGGCTTCCGGTCCACCGGAGACGGCGGGTCCCGGACTCGTAGATCCGGACTCGTAGATCCGGAATCGTAGATGACGCCTTCGGCGTTCCGGATCGCGGCCCCTTCGGTGAGCGTGCTGGTCAGCCGTCCGAGGGCAGCAGTCGCCTCACGGCTGTCGGCGGGCAGGACGCGCAGCCGCCAAGATGCGCCCTTTCGGATGAACCACCAGGCGGCGAAGTCCCCGCTCTCCTCGGCCGCGACCAGCAGCGGCCCCAGGTGGTTGGTGGCCATCTGCTCGGCGGCCTGCCAGGTGTCGCACCACAGGTTGATCTGCCACCAGCGGATATGCGTTTCGCGCCGCGACGTGCACTGAGCGCAGGGCCAGCAGCAGGAATCCGATGTCGTCGAGGTAGACCGGGTCCGGCAGCAGGTCGACCGGTGACACCGTGTAGATCACGGCCGCCCAGACCAGCGCCTTGTTGCGGAGTGGGATTCCCGCGTCGAGGAGCAGCCTCCTCGCCCGGATCACCCGCACCAGGAGAACTGCGGCGATGCCCATGGTGAGCAGCACGACGGCTGCGGCGAGGATGAGCCAGGCTTTGGTGTCCATGCCTCATGGTGTACCCGCTGAGCGGGGGGAGCCAGGGCCGAAAGCCCTCTCCCGGATGCGGGGATGCGGTCAGAGCGCTGAGCGGCGCAGCGCGAGGAGCGCCTGGTCGTCCTGGGGCCGGCCGCCCGTGTGGCGCCGTACGTCACGGATCAGCATGTCGAGGACCTGCGCTGGTGTGGGGTGCTCGCCGGACCGGGTGCGGTGCCGGAGCAGAACGGGCAGGCGCGCCGCAGCGTCGTAGAAGGTGCCTTCGGCGTCCCGGGACTCGGTGATGCCGTCCGTGTAGCACAGGAGTGTCGCCCCGGGCGGGAACAGGAACGTGTCGACCGGTGCGGACCAGCTGCCAAGCACCCCCATCCCCAGCGGAGGCACATCCTGAGACGGTTCGAGAACGGTGGCCGAGCCCTGTGCGTCGAGGAGCAGGGGCGGCGGATGGCCGCGGTTGACGATGTGTACGGCGCTGAGGTCCGCGGGGAACTCCGCGATCAGGGCGGTGGTGAATCCCTCCTCCTGTTCGAGGCCGCCGCGCCGCCCGCCCTCACGCAGCAGTGCCTGCTCCAGCGAGCGCACAAGCTGTGGGAGGTCCTCGGCCTCGTCCGCGGCGTATCTGAACGCGCCGAGATCTGCGCAGACCGCGCTCACGGCGCCCAGGCCCTTGCCCCGTACGTCACCGACGAGGACGCGTGTGCCGTACGGGGTGTCCTGTACGACGTACAGATCGCCGCCGATCATGGCCTCGTGCTCGGCGGGCACGTACCGGGCGGCAATGTGCAGGTCGCCCAGGCGCGCCGGCGGTCTGGGCAGCACGGCGCGCTGGGCGACGGCCGCGACGTGCTGAGCACGCCGGGTCCGGACGTCCTGGCGCTTCAGCATGCGGTTGATGAAGATGGCCAGCAGGGTCACGGCCAACAGGGTGAACTGGTTGGCCAGACCGCGGTGCCAGCCGAAGGTGCCGTCCACCCAGGCCAGTCCCGCATGGACGGCCATCGACGCGAGGCCCACCCAGATGATGCCGGGCAGCGTCAGGAGCGGGGCGGCGGCGACGGGCGCCGCCATGATGAGCGGGGCCGATGTCACCTCGGTCGGGGTCACGAGGTCGATCACTACGGCCAGCACGATCACGCCGGCGGGAATCCACTGGGCCTTGTTCTGCTGCACCACTCCCCCACGCTGGCGGCAGCGGGCGTGCGCCGCATCCCGGCGGACGCGGCGGAGAGCTCATGCGACGAGAACGCCGGGGTACGGGGCGGCCGTCCAGGTGGCGGGGGGCCCGCGGGGGGGGGTGATAAACGCCAAACGCGCCACCACGGG